>NZ_JBHSPB010000020.1:0-119911 GCF_042656465.1 Streptomyces gamaensis | reverse complement strand
TCAGGCCGCGAGCTTCGTACAGGTGCACGCGGGCGGTGGACTCCAGGGTGATGGCGTAGGAGCCGAGGAAGCCCCACCGCGTGGCGGTGATCCCGGCTTCCTCCATCAGCTCGCGCCGGGCGCATTCCTCCGGTGTCTCGCCGTCTTCGCGGCGGCCGCCGGGGAGGAACAGGTACTCGCCGCCGTGCCGGGGGAAGTCGGACTGCAGGACGGCGACGAGGCCCTGGGCGTCGCGGGCCACCACTACGGCGGCATCGCGGACCGGGCCTCGTCCTTCTTGGACCTCGTCGCTCATGCCGAGCGAGCGTAGCGGCGGGTCTCAGAGCATCGTGGCCGCGTAGGGAACATTCATCACCACCGGGTGGGCGATGCCCCGGTCGGGTGTCGGTGCAGGGCCCACCGGGTGGCGTGCCACCGTCAGTTGAAGGCAGTTGGTGCAGCCGGCGCGACCCGGCACGGCGTGCCGAGACCGGGCGGGCACGGCGGGCTGGCCGCTGCTGCGGGGGCCTCATGAGTGCTGCGCCTCCTGGTGCGCGAGGAGCTGCTCGTAGAGGCCCATGGCCTTGAAGACCAGCCCCTCACGGCTGGCCACTGCCCGGGCCAGGACCAGGCCCGTGCATGTGCCGCAGTAGCGACGGGGCTCCGTACCGGGCCCAGGTCTTGCTCTGACCAGGAGTTCGGCCCACACCTGCTTGCCCCGCTCCCGGCTGTCGGTGCCCCACCGGTCGGCCAGGGCGTCGACGATCGCCAGCCCCCGCCCCGTCCGGTCGTCGGCCGACACCGCACGCGGCCTCGGGTGCGCACGGGAGTTGTCGACCACCGCGACCCGCAGCCAGCTGGTTGCCGGGCGGGACACCGCGACGCGAACAGTGGGACCGTGAGCATGCAGGACCGCGTTGGTGACCAGCTCCGAGACGATCAGTTGCGTCGGTTCGACGAGTTCACCAAGGCCCCAGGTGCGTAAGGCCCGGCTCACGAGCAGCCGCGCCCTCCGCGCAGCCGTCGGCACCCGCTCCATGGTCTCGGTGTAGAGGAGGGCGCCGGTCCTGGGTCGCGCAGTCGGCGTCATGGTCGCCTCGACCGGTTTCGATGCGCTGCTGGGTGATCGCTCCGTTTCCTTCGGGGCGCACCCCGGGTGCCAGTACGCAACGATCGCAGCGGAGCCCCGGCAGTAGCTTTGGGCACTCTCGTCAACCCTTCACTGGTCAGTGGACACACCCCGGACCGCACCTGTCAGGGTCGCGGGGGATGGT
This sequence comes from Streptomyces gamaensis, assembly GCF_042656465.1. Classification (NCBI taxonomy): domain Bacteria; kingdom Bacillati; phylum Actinomycetota; class Actinomycetes; order Kitasatosporales; family Streptomycetaceae; genus Streptomyces; species Streptomyces gamaensis. Next base: position 118,658 of record NZ_JBHSPB010000020.1, on the reverse strand, counting down.
CCGACGGTCCGTCGATGAGTGACCGTACGGCTCTGGTGAAGGGAGAGGGGGCACACTTTGTGCCCCCTGGTCACGCTGCCAGCACGCCGATTTTGACCGCCAGTTCGCTTGCCCGGCGGCGCTGGGCCGGACTCTTCGAGCCGGCCTCCTCCAAGACGATGCGTCGGGCGTAGCCGTTGTAGCGGATCGTCTCCGGTGCCGCCTCATAGGCTTTGTCCAGGGCGGCCAGTGCCGCTCCTGTCTGCCCGTCGAGTTGGTATCCGCGTGCTTCCTCGATGCGGTGCCGTGCGCGCCGTGGCCGGGAGGGGATCGTGCTGGCATCCGCGGCAGCCGCCTGCCGAACGCTCTCGGCGCCCGCGTGCAGTTCGACAGCGATCGTGACCGCGTGCGCCCCCATGATGGCGCGCGAGAACGACGTCACCGGGTGGTAGTAGTCGGCAGGGAGCCGGTCGGCCATGGCGCGAGCCGTGTCCCAGTACCGCCATGCTGTTCCGGTGTCCCCCCGACGGGCGGCCGTGTATCCGGCCTCGAATTGAAGCGCGCCGGCAATGGCGAGAACATCGTCATGCGCATCGGGCAGAAGGGGCTCCAAGTACCGGAGGGTTGCCAGATTCACCGCGTCGGCCGCGTCGAAGTGCGCCGGTCCGCTGTCGCGATGAGCTTGCGCTGCCAGCCAGGCCGAGACGCCGATGGCGTGAGGATCCTCGGATTCCTGGGCAGAGACCATTCCGCGCTCCACGACGCGCCACAGCAGCGATGCGTCCGGCTGGTAGGCGAGGAAGAACTGGCTCAGGCTGTAGACCTCGGACAGCACGGCTTGAGCCTTGCGCCGATCGTCGGCCGAGTCGGAACGTAGCACGGCGAGTTGTGCGTCCCGGATGAGATCGGGCAACAGAGCACCGATGACGTCCCGGTGATTGGGTGCAGAATGCCGCGCGGTCCACGCTCGGGCGAGTCGCTGCCGCAGGTGCGTCTGAGTCGGCGCCTCCTTCTGCGCAGGCACGGGGAACTCGTTGATGACGGCGCGGACTTGGGGCAGGCGGGCGTGACCGGGGCCGGTGAACAGGCTCACCGCCATCGACTGGTCACCCGTGAGGTCGGAAAGGTCTCTCACCCTGAGCGCTTCCGCAATGCGCAATATCACGGGCAGTTTGGGCATGTGAAGGCGTCCGCCTTCCACCTGCTTGACCCAGCTCGACGACTTGCCCACCAACCCGGCCAGGACATCACGGCTCATGCCGCGACGGGTCCGGAGGATCTGCATACGCTGGCCGAAGACGATCGGCTCGGTGAACGGGTCCGGGGGAGCATCGGGAGACACGGCCTTGCCCCTCTCTGTGCAGCTCGTCACCCTCAGAGTACGGGGTAGGGCCGTCGTCGCGTCCTTTGTCTCAGTGCGCGAGTGCTTCTGCGGTGGCGCGGGCGAAGGCGTCCGGGTTGTCCAGCATGATGTTGTGTCCGCAGTCCGGGATCGGCACCACGGCCACCCCCGCCTCGGTGAGTTCGTCGGTGCCGGAGAGCGGCCCGTCGGCCTCCGGCAGCAGGTAAGTGCGGGGAAGCTTCAGGTCCAACAGGAGTTCGCGCATGGTGGGGACGGTGCCACGGGTGAGCTGGACCGCGCTGCGGTGCAGGGCCTGCCGGTCGGTCAGGCGCATGGTGGCCCACCAGTGCTGGCCGACCCGGTCGCGGACCTCTTCCCAGCCGCCGGCCAGGAATTCCCGCTCGGAGTAGGCCGCTATACCGGCGCTGCCGCCAGAGCCCGGATCGGGCGGGATCGGGTCGAGGTTGGCATCGACCAGGACCAGTCGGGAGACCAACTGCGGGTGACGGGCGGCCAGGACGATGGCCACCGAGCCACCCATGCTGTGGGCGATCAGCTCCGCACCGGTGACACCCGCAACGGCCAGCGCTTCCGCGAGGGCATCGGCGTGCGCCTCCAGGGTGTAGTCGAAGTCCGCCGGGCGGTCGCTGATGCCGTGACCGAGCAAGTCGATCAGCAATGAACGACGACCGGTCAGCAGAGGGTGAACCGCGATCTCCGCGAAGTACGCAGGTGACGTGGCACCCAGACCGTGCACGTAGACGCGGGAAGGCTCCCGCCCCGGCAGCTCGACCCAGCGGATCCGGTCACCCTCGGTCGTCACGACAGCGTTACGCACAGCCTGGCTCTCCTGCAATCACGATCGGCAGAGAGGCGACAGTACCTGCCCGCGCTCTGCGCCTCACCACCCACTCGGCGAGGGGGCTATCGTCGAGGGGCGGTGTCCCGCGTACCAGGGGTCACAAGCCGCCTGGGACCTCCCCTCCGCGCCGGCCCTGATGTGTGCGTACGAGAGTTGGGGCGAGCGCCACCGCCAAGAATGGAGACGTACGTGACGACACTCCACGTCCGCACCTACAGCCACGATGACGCGGCCGACATCCGGCAGACCCTCCTGGACGTGCACGCCGACGCCTACGCGGACCGATTGGACGATGCGTTCGTCCAGAAATTCCCCTGGTTCGTGGACCACTGGAGCAGCCACCCGCAATTCTCCTGCGTGATCGGCTACGACGGAGCCGAGCCCGTCGGGTACGCCTACGGCGCGGCCGCCAACCCCGGCCGCGAGTGGTGGCGCGGACACCTCGAGCCCGCCCCTGCCAAGGACCGCACCTTCCACCTCTCCGAGCTCATGGTGCGCCCCAAGTGGCGCAAGACCGGCGCCGCCGAGCGGCTGCACCGCGCGCTCCTCGACACTCGTGACCACGATCTCGCCGTATTGCTCGTGGACGTTACCCACCCCAAAGTCCAGGCCCTGTACGAGTCGTGGACGTACCGGAAGGCCGGCGAACGGCAACCGTTCCCCGACTCCCCGCTGTACGCAGTCATGGTCGCGACATTGCCGCTCGCCGACTGAGCACACGCGGGCTCTTCCGGCGTCGTCGTGCGCTCGGACTGCTGTTCAGGGCATACGAACTTGCACAGTGGAGGTGCTCCATGGCGTAGCACGCTGGGAACATGAAAGTGACCCACTGCGCCGAAGGGGATCTGATGGCCCACGAGGAACGTACGCCGGGAGCGGGCAAGAACGTCGCTGTCCTCCGCAAGGAGCACAACCTGAGCCAAGCCCAGCTGGCTCGACGTGCCGGTGTATCGCTGTCGACGCTGAGCAAGGTCGAAGGCGGTGACCGAGTCCTGACCGAGGGGATGGCCGCCGCTGTCGCCGGCGCGATGGGCATCACCCTTGATGAGGTCTTGGGTAAAGCTCCGGTCGCGAGCGAAGACGACCTCAGGAACCTTCGAACGGCGATGCGCCACTTCGACCTCGCGGGCGAACCACCACGTCCGGTCGGAGAGTTGAGGAAGGGCCTTGCGAAGCTCACGGCACACCGGTTCAACACCGACCTGGCCGAAGTCCTCGCACTGTTGCCGGACGTCCTGAGCCGTGCTCAGAACTTCGCTCATTCCGCGCGGACGCCGGACGCCTGGACGCTCGTAGCCGACACGTACAGCACTGTCTATTGGGTGGCCGCCCGCCATCGATGGCTTGAGCTCTGTGAGCTGGCTTCCGCCAAGCAGATGCTTGCCGCCGAGCGGGCGACGCCGCTGGTCGGGATTGTCGCGGCTCGCGACCAGGCAGGAATATTCCTCAACAACGGTGATTTCGCGGGCGGTTTGGCCGTGGTCGAGCAAGCCATCACGCAGGCGGAATCGACGCTGACCGGACCCGAGCGGGCATTCGGCCTGGGCTGTCTTCACCTTCGGGGGCTGACCCTCGCGGGCCGGCTGAGGGACAAGACCGAGGCGGACAAGCACATTGAACGGGCGCAACGGTACGCCGAGGAGTTCCCCGAGGACGTGGTCAAGCACGAGATGCACTTCGGCCCGCAGAACACGGCGGTTCACGTCATCTCGACATCAGGCGATATCCAAAGGCACAGCAAGGCACTTCAGGTGTCCCGGGACCTCCAGAGGCAGAGGATCGCGCTTCCCGCCACACGGATCGGCCCGATGCACTTGGACACCTCGCGGGCCCGGCTGGCTCTCGGCGATCGGGATGGTGCGCTGGACTCCCTTGAGCAGGCGTGGGAGGTGGCTCCGCAACTCGCGAAGGTGCACCCGACCAGTCAGGAACTGTTCCGCGTCTTGGTGTCGCTCCACAAGCGGAGCAACCCGCGGCTCAACAAGATTGCCAAGCGAGTCGAGATCTCGGTCTGAGTCGGCGCTCGGTGATGAACAGGGCGCACACGCGATGGTCTCCGTTTGGCACGTTGCAGGCGATGCCCACTTGAGGTGGACGATCCGGATCACCAGCTGGATCAAAATCCTGTTCTCTGCGGTTGCGAGAGGACGTCATGACTGCGAACCGGGTGAGAGGCCCCGGCTGCCTGGCGATGGTCCTCAACGGGCAAGGCGAGATCCTTCTTCAGCTCCGGGACGACACGGCCGATATCTCCTGGCCCGGCCACTGGTCACTGCCCGGTGGCGGGCGGGAGCCAGGCGAGGCCCCTCTCCAGACGATCCTCCGCGAACTCACCGAAGAGACCGGAATCTCCCCCGAGGCGATCCACGAGTTCGCGGTCTCTGCCTACGAGCCGCCCAAGACCCCACCCCACGTCTTCATCGCCACGTGGACAGGCGACGAACGCGGGCTCATCGTCGGCGAAGGGCAAGCACTTCGCTTCTTTCCCCTGGACCGGCTGCCCGAGAAGATGCCGCCACACATGCGGCATTACCTGCGCCAACTCTGCCCCAGCCCATAGCCCGTCTCGCCGGTACCGCAGCTTGGAGTTCGGCGCTCACACCTTGCTCCGGGGCGTCCGTCAGAACCCCTCGCTACGTCCAAAACCAGTGTGGGCTAGGCAAGTTGTCTCGCGTAGAGTCGTTTCACGTGCATCATCGGCCTAAACGGGGGTTACTTCATGGTCACCGTGATCCGCTCTGCACTGCTAGCCGGCGTGTCTGTTGCCGTGCTGGCTCTGGGAACTGCAGTGTCCGAAGCCGCCGATGGCTCCGCGGGCCCGGCAGCATCCGCGGGCCCCGGGCACACCAAGATCGGCGATATCCAGGCGCCGGGGCACACCAGCCCGGGCGAGCTCACCGAACCGGCCCACAGTAGGACGGGGGAGCTCGCATCGCCCGGCCACACCAGGCACGGCGAGTTCAGCCCGGGCCACACCAGGAACGGCGAGTAACAATCCCAGGCTGCGGACATGGAATGTAGAGGAGTCGAAGGCGCGCATCGGGTATACCGAAGAGCTCGCAGCCCGTGCCGAGGCGTACGACGGTCCTCCGGTCTTCGACTGCACCTACGCCCCAGCTCTCCGCCCGGAACGTCGCTAGTCACAGTGGGCCGGTCGCTGTCGATGCGGCGCGGTTCCGTCTTGGCGACGGTGTGTGGCCGTCATCGGCGGCTACTCGGTGCGGCCCTCGACACCGTGCGGGGTGTTGCTTAGGATCACGGGCACGGCATCGCGTGTCGGTCACCGGCTGGGTGAGGCATGGAGGTGCCCGTGAGATTGCCTTGCGGAGGCATCCCACACATGTCAGTCGAGTTGAATCACACCATCATCCATGCCCGGGACAACCGGGAGTCGGCCGAGTTCCTGGCACACATCCTGGGACTTGAGGTCGGGACCGAGTCCGGTCCGTTCATTCCCGTGGCCACCAGCAACGGGGTCACCTTGGACTTCGCCGCCATCCCGGCGGGGTCGATCGTCATGCAGCACTACGCTTTCCTCGTCTCCGACGAGGAGTTCGACGCGGCCTTCGCGCGTATCCAGCAGGCCGGGATCATGTACTACGCCGACCCGAATCTGAAGCAGCCGGGAGAGATCAACCACCACTATGGTGGACGCGGCCTGTACTTCATGGATCCGGCCGGGCACGGCATGGAGATCATCACGCGACCCTATGGCAGCCAGGAGCAGACGTCCACGACTTCGTGAGGCAGTGGTAGGCCGGGGAGTGCCCTGGCCTACCACTTTATGGCGCAGGTCAACTGCCGGAGTTGCGCGCGGTGTCCGGCCTGTCGGCGGCCGTTGGTGATCTCCACCGGTTGTCTAAAGGATCAGCCGCCGAGAGCGGCGATCACGGCGGACGGGCCGGAGAAGTCCTCGGGCAACGCGTCCATGAGGAGTTCGTCCACGGGTTGTCCGAGCCGGTATCCGGACTTCCGTAGCCGTCCGGATGGGCGGAACCCCGCCTTTTCGTAGGCAGCGACTCCGGCACGGTTGGGCTCCAGTACCTTCAACCACACCATGCGCAGGGCGGCCATGTGGAACGCCCAGTCCAGCGTCAGCCGGGCCGCCTCTGTCGCATGCCCTTTCCCCCGCTCGTTCGGGGCAAGCGCAATCACGAACTCAGCTGTGCGCACATAGGTGTTGACGTGGAGGACCGTCATCCCCACGGCCGTCTGTCTTTGAGTCGCAAGACCTCGAACTGTTGATAACGCTCGTTGCTCCTCTGCCGCTCGTACCCAGCGGCACGGACCTCCCACGACTGCGCCCACTGGTTGCCGTAACCGAGGATGGTCCGGGCGTCGTTCTCCCACTTGTGGTACTCGGGCAGCATGTCTTCGCGGGGCATCCCCAGGGCAAGGCTCTCGCCCGTCAGGAGGATGTGCGGGTCACTCACGGTCGTGCTCCTCTTCCCCGCGTAGGGCTCGTGGCGTTTCGCGGCCAGTGCTGACTCGCCCCGCTCCGGCGTAGGTTCGGGTCCATGGCTACTGAGCATCTCGGCGACCGTATCGCGCGACTGCGCCGCCTTGCTGATCTCACCCAAGAGGGGCTGTCCGAACGGTCCGGCGTGTGCGTGGACGTGATCCGGAGACTTGAGCAGCGCAGGAAGCACAGTGCGCGGCTGCCGACGCTTCATGCGCTCGCCAAGGGGCTGGGTGTGGAGCTGACGGCCCTGCTGGGAGATCCGCCGGGCGTCCCGTCGAGCGGTGAGGCCGATCCTCCCCAGCTGGTCGCCGTCCGGCGCGCGATCATGCCGCCGCTGTTCGCTCCTCCCGCCGAGCCGACCGGCGTTGAGAAGCTGTCTCTGCCCCTCTTGCGGGCCGAACTCGCGGATGGGTGGACGTTGTACCACTCGGCGGAGTTCGGGCGCCTCATGGACGTACTGCCGGGCATCATCGCTGACGCCCGTCTGCTCGCCGCTGTGGGGAGCGCGGAGCAGCGGGCGGCCGGGCAGGCGGCACTCGGCAAGGCCCTGCAATTGGGCGGGCACTTGGCGATCCGGCTCGGCAAGACCGACCTGGCCCTGTCCGCGCTGGAGCGCGCTTACGCAGCAGCCGGCGACTCGTCGGACCCGTTGCTGGCCGCGATGGTGTCGAACTCGGTGGCGTGGGCCTATCAGCGGCAGGCCCGGTTGGAGGACGCGCGGAACCTTGCCGTCCACGCGGCGGACGGGGTGGAGCGGGAGCACGCGGATACGGCGGAAGGTGTCCGTGTGTGGGGCGGTCTGCTGATGTCCGCGGCCACGTCGTACGCGCGCAGCGATGACTATGAGACCGCCAACGAGATGATGGTGACGGCCGAGAAGGCTGCGGGTCGTCTGGCGACGCTTCCGCCGCCTGCCGACAGCAAGTTGATCTCGGTGTTCAGTCGGTCGTCAGTACGCATCGAACGGGTGCGTCTCGCTGTGCAGCATGAGCGGCCGGAAGAGGCGCTGAGGCTGGCCAGGGGCATAAGGCTCAGCAAGGACACCCCGCCGTCGTGGCGGACCTGGCTGCTGTTGGACGTAGCCCGCGCCCATACGGACATCGGGGACGCCGCAGGAGCCGTGAAAGCGCTGGAGAGGCTCCGGCGGGTGGCCCCTGGGTGGATGCGGCATCACACGCTGGCTGTGGCGATTGTCGGCGATCTGTGGAACGGACCGGCGCGGCCACCGGGCCTTCGCAAGCTCGCCGAGTTCTTGGGCGTGGCCAACTAGCGTGTGAGACTGGGACGTTCCGTCCCTGGGGTCACGGAGAACCCGACAGCACGATCGGTGCATGACCGAGCCGATCCGATACAGCACCACGCCGGTCGGGCTGCCGTTGCGCCTGGGACTGGAACCGCCGCCCGTTGAGGACCGCACGTGCTGCGCCAACGGCAACAAGATCAAGCAGGCCCGCATCAAAGCACTCGCCGAGGGGCGCCACGAGACGGCCGGACGGCTGGCCGAAGCTCTGGCGCGCCACCAGCGCTCGACGCACGGGCAGCCCGTCACCCGCAAGGAGTCGCTCAGCGCGCGCGTCGCGGCCGCCAACGCCCAGAGCTGGAAGGCGGCGAACCGGTGGTGAGTACTACGGAGACGGAGGTCCCGGTGTGCCGGAAGTGCCTGTGCCTGGTGGTACTGCGCGCTGGGGCGCGGCGCTTGAGGGAATGGGACAGACTGGCCGAGCTCGAAGCGGAGTTGGAGCGGCATCGGCGGGAGGTGCACTCATGACCGCACCGCACATGCGCAACGTAGTGCCCGTGCCGCATTCGTCCGGGCCCGGCAGCCGCTGCCGCCCTCAAGCAAAGTCCCCCAGATGCGCCCCGACCCACTCCTCGAACGTGCCTGGCGCCCGCCCCGTCAGCTCCGTGACCGTCGGCAGCGGCAGCCCGCCCCGCCGTGGATCGGCGTCGGCCTGGGCGAGGAGGAGGCCGTCGACGTAGTCGGCCGGAAGCCCCGTGGCGGTCATCGCCTGCCGTGCCGTCTCTACGGGTGCGTCCACGAAGCGCAGGGGTCTGCCGAGTGCCTCGGCGAGCAGTTGGGTGCGCTCGTGGGCGGACAGGGCCTGCGGGCCGGTGAGGGTGTACGTGTCGGCTTCGTGGCCGGGGGCGGTCAGGGCCTGTACGGCTGCCTCGGCGACGTCGGCCGGGTCGACGACGGCCTGCCGGAGGGTGCCGAAGGGCTGGTAGACGGTGTTCTCGGCGGTGATCGACCAACTCCATTGCAGGGCATTGGACATGAAGGCCGCCGGGCGCAGCACCGTGCAGCGTGCGCCTGAGCGGCGGTAGGCGTCCTCGGCGGCGGCGTGTGCGGCCCCGTACGGTCCGGCGGGGGGTGCGAGGGCCGCTACGGAGGACACCTTGACCACGTCCTGCACCCCGTGGCGGGCCACTGCGTCGGCGAGGGCCGCGTCGTGGGCCGGGGCGTGCGGGCCGGCCGTGGCGATGAACGCGGCCGTCGCTCCGGCCAGTGCCCGGTTGGCGGTGCCGGGGTGGTCGAGGTCGGCGTGGACGACTTCTGCGCCGGGGCCGAAGGCCGACCGGTCGGCAGAGCGGGTCAATGCCCGGGGACACAGGCCTAGTTCGACTAGCCGTCGGACTACGACGCGGCCTACGTTACCGCTCGCCCCGACGACAGCGATCACGCCAGCGCCCCGGCCGGCACCGGCGGCGGGGTCCAGTCGCCGATCCGCGCCAGGGCCGCCTCCCCGGCGCGCGGCGGCGCCAGGACCGTCAGCAGGTTGCGTGCCAGGACGTGCCACCATGCGTCTCCCATCTTCATCCGGCCCGCCCGGTGCGAGGCGTCCACGACCGACTGGGCGCGCGGTCTGCGGCGGGCGTCGTAGGCCGCAAGAGCCGCCGGCACGCCGTGCCCCTCGGCGAAGGCGGCACACAGGGCGGCGCACAGGACGACGGCGTCCTCCAGGGCCTGGCAGGCGCCCTGGCCCAGGTCGGAGGTCATGGCGTGCGCGGCGTCGCCCAGCAGGGCGGTGCGTCCGCGCACGTACGACGGCAGTCCGGGGCGCAGCTCGAACACGTCGTGGTGCAGGACGTGTCCGGGCGGGGTGGCGTACAGCAGCGCCGGGATCGGGGCGTGCCAGCGGCCGAACCTCCGCAGGACCTCACCGTGTTCGCCCGTACTGTGTGCACCCTGCGGGGTGTTGGCGACGGCGTACCAGTAGACGCGGCCGTCGGCGAGCGGCATTCTGCCGAACTCCAGCCCCCGGCCCCACGTCGTGCCGCCGGGCTCCCTGCGGTCCGTCTCGGCGATGCCGCGCCACACGCTGTGTCCGCTGTAGACGGGGTGCGGGGCGTCCGGCCACAGCAGGGCGCGCAGGCGGCTGTTGAGGCCGTCGGCTGCGACGACGAGATCAGCGGTGAACGGGCCGCACGGGGCGCCCGAGGCGCCGTGGCAGTGGACGCGGATCCCTTCCCCCTCCGCGAGGTCCTCCAGCGCGACGGCCTCGACGCCGGTGAGGACGCTCCCCGGCGGGAGGGCCTCGGCGAGGGCCCGGTGCAGGGCCTCGCGCGGGAGGACGGCGGTGGACAGGCCGTGGCGGCGTACGAACCCGGGGTCGGCTGGCCGCATCAGCCGCCGCCCCGACGGGGTACGGACGCCGTCGCCGCCGGGCAGCATCGTGGCCGCCTCCGCGCGGATCCGGGCGCCGACGCCGAGCCGGTCCAGGGACCGTTGGGCGTTGGCCAGCAGGGAGATGCCGGCGCCCTCGGCCCGCAGGGCGTCGGCGCGTTCCAGGACCCGTACCCGGCAGCCGATGCGGGCGAGACCGGCGGCGGCCGCCAGCCCGCCGATGCCCGCGCCCACCACGACAGCCTCAAGGGGCCTGCTCCGTCCGCGCATTCAGATCCTCTCCTCCGGGCGGCCGGAGCGGCCCTCGATCAGCAGGGACGTGACCAAGGCGAGCGCGATGACGCCGGTCACCAGCCACAGGGCGGCCCGGAAGCCCGTGGCCGCGTCGGGTCCGGCGAGCCGGGACGTCAGCAGGAAGCCCAGGGAAGAACCGATGCCGTACGCCGCCGAGTTGACGCCGGGCAGCAGGCTCGGTTGCCCGGCCGGGGCGAGCATCGCGCTGAGCCCGTTCAAGGGGGTCATGGCGCCTGCCAGGCCGAAGCCGACCAGGACCACCAGCGCCACCACGAGCCACTGCTGCCCGAGGCCCAGCGCGAGCGCGGCCAGCACCGGGACGGTCAGCGCGGTGGAGGCGCGCAGTACGCGCCGCCAGCCCACCCGGGCCGCCAGTGCCCCGACGGCGGGTGCCATCAGGACGTTGACCGCGCACACCGGCACGATGAACAGCAGCGCCGCACCGGTCGCCGAAAGCCCGTAGCCGAAGGCCCGGTTCTGGCTGAAGACCGGGATCACGAAGTTGATGGTGCTGAGCATGCCCATGGTGACGAAGGCGGAGGTGAGCAGCACCGGCCACGCCTGCCGCGACCGCAGGTAGCCGGGCGGGAACAGGGCGCCGGGCCGGTCGCGCGCGTCGGCCAGGAACACCCCGAACAGCACCAGCCCGACGACAGCCGTGCCCGCCGCGGCCGCCGTCGGCACCCGGCCCGCCGTGCCGATGCCGAGTTCCACGCAGGCCACAGCCAGGGACAGTAGGGCGAGCCCGCGCCGGTCCAGCCGCCCGTGCGGGACGCGCGCGGACTCGGGTACGGCCCGCAGCAGTACGGCCATGGTGAGCACCCCGAAACCGGCCATCACCGCGAACACCGTCCGGAACCCGTAGCGGTCGGTCAGCCACCCCGACAGCAGCCCGTCGAGCCCGACGATCCCGCCGTTCGCCGCCGTGATCAGTCCCATCGCCCGGCCGAACTCCCGTCGCGGCAGGGCCTCGCGCATGACCCGCAGCGCGAGCGGGAAGACGGCCGTCGCCGCGCTCTGCAGGGCCCGGCCCGCCACGAACACCACGACCGACGGCGCGAGCGCGGCCAGCACGCTGCCCACGACGGCCAGCGTCAGCGCCCCGGCCATCAGCGCCCGGGTCCGCCCGTAGTCGCTGCACGCGGCGAGGATGACCGACAGCAGTCCGCCGAGCAGGAAGAACAGTGCTTGCGCGAGACCGACCACGGCCGTGGTGGTGTGCAGGCGCCGGGTGATGTCGGGCAGGGCGGGGGTGGGCATCGAGATGCACAACTGGCAGGCGACGACGGCGAGAACGAGAGCGGTGAGGAGAAGTGCGGTGCCCTGGGGGCGGTGCGGGGGGCTGCCGGTGGGCGGGGCGGGGGCGGAGGTCTGCTCCATGGGGCTCCTTCGAGGGTCGCGGGTGTCGGTCGCGGGTGCCGGGCCGACGGCGGTCACGGAGGCGCGGGGCGTACGGGCGCGGGGGCGCGGTCGCCCGTCCGGCGTCGCGGTGACGGGGCCCCGCTCCGCCGCACAGCGGCTGCGGCGCCGCCGCTCCGGGTAGTACGCGGTCACGGCACCGAGGGCCGTACGGTCCGATCCGGATCCGACCCCGCCGCCAACACAGCGCTCGCGAAAGCAAATTCGTACCGCGCCCCCCGCAGATACCACTCGCCGACCTCCGCACGACGCGCGGCCCCCGCCCCCGCCCCCGCCGCGTACGCGTCGACCGCCGCCAGCACCGCCCGTACAGCGGCCCGTACGGGCTCCCCCGGCCGGTGGACCTCGACCCACGGCCGGTAGCGGGAGCCGGGCGCGCAGTGGGCGCCCAGGTCGGTGCACACCTCCAGGTGGAAGACCATGAACGGCAGCAGCGCGCCCAGGCCCGCCGCCCACGAGGCCGCCGCGGCGGCGGTGACCGCCGAGCACTGGGCCCGGGTCACCGGATGCGCCGCGACGCCGTCGGCTGCCGGCGGCGGCACTCCGAGCCGGGGCGCCAGCGCGGCCAGGGCCTCGCGCAGGCGGGCGGCCGAGTCCACGGTCTCGGCGGCGCACCGGGACAGCAGCAGCGCCGTCCCCGTGTCCCCGGCCGTGGCCGCGCAGTGTGCGAACGCCCGCCCGTAGCAGGGCAGAAGATGACCGGTGTCCTGCTCCACGAAGCGCGTCAGGGCCGCTCCGGGCAGCGTGCCCGCGCGCAGTCCGTTCCAGAAGGGGTGGTCGAGCACGGCCCGCAGTACGGGCGCGGCCGACGCGCGCAACTCGTCGCTGAACACGGCCCGCTACCCCCGCTGCCAGACGACGGGCAGGGACGCGGGCCGCGAGAAGGCGAGCCCGCTGCTCCACTCCAGTTGCGACTCGTCGACGGCGAGCCGGATGCCGGGCAGGGTGCGCAGCAACGCGCCGATGCCTGCCTGGAGTTCGATGCGGCCGAGCTGGGCGCCCAGGCAGTGGTGGATGCCGTGTCCGAAGGACAGGTGCGGGTTGGGGGCGCGGTCCGGGCGCAGCGCGTCGGGGTCGGTGAAGACTTCCGGGTCGCGGTTCGCGGCGTTGATGAGCGGCAGGACGGCGTCGCCCGCCGCGATCCGTACGCCGCCGATGGTCACGTCCTCGCGGGCGATGCGCAGCGCGCCCAGTCCGGCGCCCGCCTGCGAGCGGCGCAGCAGTTCCTCGACGGTGCCGGGCAGGGCCTCCGGTTCGTTCCGCAGCCGGGCGAGCTGCTGGGGGTGCCGCAGCAGGGTGAGGAGCGCGTGGGCCAGTCCGGCGGTGGTGGCGTGGTAGCCGGCGCCGAGCAACGTGTAGCCGAACGCGAGGAGTTCCTCGTCGTCGAGCCGGTCGCCGTCGTCGGCGGCCGCGACGAGGACGGTCAGCAGGTCGTCGGCGGGTTCCTTCCGTTTGGCCTCGATCAGCCCGGACAGATAGCGGCTGAGCGCCTCCCGGGCGGCCACGACCTCCGTGCGGCTGTCCCGCGCCCAGCTGAGCATGACGTCGGTCCAGGCGCGGAAGCGGGGGACGTCCGCGAAGGGCACGCCCAGCATCCGGCAGATCACGGTGATCGGCAGCGGTTGCGCGAGCCCGGCCATCACGTCCGCCGGGGGCCCGGCGGCAGCCATCGCCGCCGTCAGCTCGTCGGCCAGTGCCACGACTTCCGTGCTCAACTGCCGTATGCGGGCGGGTGAGAACGCCCGGGAGACCAGCCTGCGCAGCCGGGTGTGCTCCGGCGGGTCCGTCACGAACACCGACTTCGACCCCTCGGCGATGGGCAGCAGCCGGGGCGCTCCGGGCGCGGTGATCGCCTCCCGGCTGAAGCGGGTGTCGGACAGCACGCGCCGGACGTCCTCGTACCGGGTGACGAGCCAGACGGGGTCGCCGGTGGGGATGGTCACGCGGGTGACGGGTGCGTCGCGCAGCAACTCCGCGTACTCGGCGGGTGGTTCGAGGGGGTTCGGGGTGCGGAAGGGGAAGGGGGGTGGCGTGGGCATGGGTGGTAGCTCCTCGGGGTGGGTGGGGATGCCGGGCGGGGGCGTGTGCGGGCCGGTGGGCGCCTGCGACGGGCCCTGTTCCCCCACCCGCCCCTTCAGTCGCGCGGAACGCCTATCTGGCTCACGCAACGCAGCAGCCCGGCGCGGAACGTGCGCACGAACCCCTCGACGGTGTCCGTGTCACGGGGCGAGTTCAGATAGGGCTTGAGGCGGCGTTCGACCTCCTGGACGCCCGGCTGTGCCGCCATGTGCCGGGCCACCGCGTCGAGATCGCCCTCGTACTCGATCACGCGGATCAGGGTGGCGTCGCGCAGGAAGACGGCCGTGGACAGGATGCGGGCCGCCTCCCGGCCGGACGAGTCCGGCACCGAGGGCGAGCCGACCCGGCGGAAGCCCGTGAAGACCTCCGCGACCTCGTCCTCGCAGCCGGCCCGGATGTCGTAGGTGATCGCGGCGAACGGCACCGCTACTCAGCCTCCTCGGTGACGTGGATCGAGCGGGTGGGGCAGCTGCGGGCGGCGTCCCGTACGGCCGCGCGCCGTTCCTCGGGCGGCTGCGGGTCCAGGACGACGACGTGCCCGTCCTCGTCCTGGTCGAAGACCTCCGGTGCCCGGTAGACGCACAGGCTGCTGACCGTGCAGGTGTCCCTGTTCGCGGTGACGCGCAACGCTTCCTCCTACCAGGTGACCGGGATCTCGGTGAAGCCCTCGGTGAATCCGCCGAGCGCGCGCGGCAGTTGCTCGCCGGGGACGGCCAGCCGCAGCCCCGGCAGTCGCTCCAGCAGGGAACGCGTCGCCACCTGGAGCTCCATACGGGCCAGCGCGGCGCCCGCGCAGTAGTGCAGGCCCGCGCCGAAGGTCATGTGGTGGTTGTCGGGGCGGCGGATGTCCAGGGTGAAGGGGTCGGGGAAGACGCCCTCGTCCATGTTGGCGGACTCCTCCGACAGCAGGACGCTGGTGCCCTTCTTGATGACCGTGCCGTCGGAGAGGGGGATGTCCTCGACCGCGTACCGCAGGGTGCCGACCGACGAGCCCATGATCTGGGTGCGCAGCAGTTCCTCGACGGCACCCGGTACGAGCGAGTAGTCGGCCTGGATCTCCTTGACCAGCTCCCGGTGGTGCAGCAGCACCGCCGCGCTCGCGCCGATCTGGCTGGCGGTGGTGACGTACCCGGCGATGAGCAACCCCTGTGTCCAGAATTGGAGTTCGTGCTCGGAGAGGCGGTTGTTGTCCTCGTCCCGGGCCTTGATCAGTCCGCTGACGAGGTCGTCGCCCGGCTCCCGGCGCTTGCTCGCGATGAGCTCGCCCAGGTAGTGCCACAAGCCTTCACGGCACTGCTGCATCTCCTCCACCGGCAGTTTGGTCACCGACAGGAAGCCGTCGACCAGGTAGCGGAAGCGGTCCCGGTCCGCGAGCGGCACTCCCAGCAGCCGGCAGATGACCCGGATCGGCAGCGGGAAGGCGAAGGACTCGTTGAGGTCGGCCGGGCGTTCGCCCGCCTGCATCGCGTCGATGAGCTCGTCGCAGATCCCCTGGGCCACCGGCCGCAGCGCTTCCACCCGTCGCGCGGTGAACGCCCGGGTGACCAGCCCGCGCACCCGGATGTGGTCCGGCGGGTCGGGGTTGATCTCGGGGTCGGCGAACAGCTCGTTGTCCGCCGAGATCCGGGCCACGTCCGGCCGTTGGCGGCGGGAGATGTTGCGGCTGAGCCGGTGGTCGGCGAACAGGGCGCGTACGTCCGCGTACCGCGTCACCATCAGCGCCCGGTCCCCGCTGGGCAGGGTGACCTCGACCGAGGCGTGCTCGCGCAGGCCCCGCAGCGCCTCGGGTATCTCCATCGGCGGTGTCCAGGGGAAGGGGTAGCGCACGGGGGACTGTGTGTTCATGGGCGTCGACTGCCTCTTTTCTGCGGTGATTTCAGTGGTGATATCAGCGGTGATTTCAGCGGTGGTTGTGTTGCGGCTGTGCTCCCGGCCGTGCTCACACCGGCCACACCGGCCGCGTCCAGGCGCTCTCGGCGAACGTCCACTCGTGGCGGACGGCCTGCGTGAAGAAGTCCTCCAGCTGCCGCCGTTCGCCCTCGCCGCACTGTTCCGCGATCTCCTCGGCCACGTCGAAGTACCGCTGCACGACCCGGGAGTAGACCTCGCCCGGCTGGTACAGCGCGATCCACGGCGCGTAGCGGGAGCCGGGAGCGCACCGGGCGGCCAGGTCGGCCGAGACCCGCTGGTTGAAGTGCGCCATCGGCAGCAGCGCCCCGATGGCGGCGGCCGGTGAACCGGCCGCCGCCGCCTCGAAGAAGCAGCAGTGGGCGTGCGTGAGCGGGTCGGCCTGCGGGGGCGTCCCGCCGGGTGCGGGCAGGCCCAGGTCCGGGGCGAGTTTCGTGAACGCCTCGCGCAGCCGTCCGGCCGCCTCGAAGGTGCCGGCGGCGGCGCGGGCGAGGAACGCGGCGTGCGCGTCGTCGCGGGCGCAGGCCGCGCAGCGGGCCAGTGCCCGGCCGTAGGCGGGCAGCAGGTGCCCGGTGTCCATCGCGACGAAGTGCGTCAGTGCCTCGCCGGGGAGCGCGCCCGAGCGCAGCCCCGACCAGAAGGGGTGCTCCAGCACCCGGGCCAGTACGGGCTCTGCGGTCCGCAGCAGCCGCTCGCGCAGCATACGGGCGTCCTTTCGTCATGGGCGTCATGGGCGTCATGGGCGGAGTGAGGGGATGCGGGGTTGTCGTCCCTCCGGTCACAGCACGAGGCGGACGCCGTAATGCCGCAGCCACGCGTCGAGTTGGAGCACCATCTCCACGTCCCGGCGCTCCCCCCAGCCAGTGGTCGCCACCGGCCGGTCCTCGGCCAGCAGCCGCCGGGCGGCGGAAACATCGAGCAGGGGGAGCACCGGGCTGCCGGGATCGGCGAGCAGCTCCTGGAGCCGCTCGCGCAGCACCTGGCCGTAGCCGGGGTCCTGGGTGACGGGGAACGGGCTCTTGGGGCGCCGCAGTACGGACGCGGGCAGCAGCCCGGCCATGGCGGCCCGCAGGGGGGACTTCTCCTGGCCGCCGCGGGTCTTCATGCGCCAGGGGATGTTGAAGACGTACTCCACGAGCCGGTGGTCGCAGTAGGGCACGCGTACCTCCAGGCCGACCGACATGCTCAGGTGGTCGTTGCGGTTCAGCAGCAGCGGCAGCCAGCGGGTCAGGTGCAGATAGCCCACCCGCCGCTGCAGGGCCTCGCGCGGGTCCTCGCCAGTGAGGTGCGGGACTTCGCGCACGGCCTGCGCGTAGCGGTCGGCGGAGTAGCCGGGCACGTCCGTCTTCTCCAGCAGTCCTTTCTCCAGCAGTCCGGTGCCCATGCCGTGCGGGGCGACCGACAGACCCATCGTCACCCAGGGGAAGTTGCCGCTGTCGACGAGAGCGGGGTCGCTGAAGGTGCGGTAGCCGCCGAAGAGTTCGTCCGCCGCCTCGCCCATCAGCGCGACCGTGGAGTGCTCCCGTACCGCCCGCAGCAGCAGATACAGCGAGCGGTCCATGTCCGGGGTGGGGCGCGGCAGGTCCTGCGCGGCCAGCGCGGCGTGCCCCACGACGGGGTCGGCGAGGTCGGCGGTGCGCAGCGTGACGGGCCGGTGCTCGGCGTCGACGAACGCTGCGACCTCGGCCGCGTAGGGGGCGTCCGGGCTGTCGTGCCAGTGGTCGCGCCGGAACCGCTCGGCGTGCCCCTCGAAGTCCACCGCGAACGTGCGCGGCCGCGCGCCGCCGTGCCGGGCGGCGAGCGCGACGATCGCGCTGGAGTCCAGGCCGCCCGACAGCAGCGTGCACAGCGGTACGTCCGCGACGAGGTGGGAGGTCACCGCGTCGGTCAGCAGGGCGCGTACGGTCTCCACCGTCGTCGGCCAGTCGTCGGTGTGCTCCCGGCCCGGCAGCGACCAGTAGGCGCGCTCGCGCACCGTGCCGTCCGTGACGGTCAGCACGTGGCCCGCGCGCACCTGCCGGACGCCCGCGTAGACGGCGTGCCCCGGGGTGGCGAGGTAGGCCAGCAGTTCGGCCAGGCCCTCGCGGTCCACGGCCGGTTCGACGAGCGGGTGCGCGAACAGCGCCTTGACCTCCGAGCCGAAGACCAGGCCGCGCCGCAGCGGCGCGTAGTACAGCGGTTTGACGCCGAGCCGGTCGCGGGCGAGCAGCAGCCGCGCCCGGCGCGGGTCCCACACCGCGACGGCGAACATGCCGTCGAGGTGCTCGACGCAGTGCTCGCCCCACTCCAGATAGGCGTGCAGGACGGCCTCGGTGTCGCTCGCGGTACGGAACCGGTGCCCGCGCGCGGCCAACCGCGTCCGCAGCGCCCGGTAGTTGTAGATCTCGCCGTTGCACAGTACGACCGCCAGGACGTGGCCGTCCCGTTCCGCCGTCATCGGCTGTGCCCCGCCGGGCGGGTCGATCACGGACAGGCGGCGGAACGCCAGCGCCGCGTGCCGGTCGCACCACACGGCCTCGTCGTCGGGCCCCCGGTTGGCCAGGGCCGCGACCATGGTGCGTGCCGTGACGGCGTGCGCGCCGAGGTCCCGTCCGTAGTCGATCCAGCCGGCCAGTCCGCACATGACTCTTCCCCGCCCGTCTCGTCGTGGGTCGCCCGTCTCGTCGTGGGTCATCCGGTCCGTGTCCCCTGCGGCCGGCCTCGGCCGAGGAGGGCCGCGAGGTCCGCCGCGAGCCGGTCCGGTCCGGGCTGCCGCAGCATCTCCCGGCGCAGCAGGCGGGCCGCGTCGCGCGCCGCAGCGTCGTCGAGCAGCGCCGCGCACTCCTCGCGCAGCCGGCCCGGGGAGGCGTCGGCGGCGGGCAGCAGCCGTGCCGCGCCCGCCGCCGTGACGGCCGCGGCGTGCCCCGCGTGGTCCGGCAGCTGCGGTACGAGCAGCAGGGGCACGCCGTGGTGCAGGGAGGTCAGCACCGTGCCCGCCCCGCCGTGCGCGACCACCGCGGCGCAGCCGTCGAGCAGGGTGTGCAGCGGGGCGTCGACCACCACCCGCACCCCGTCCGGCAGCCGGCCGAGCAGCGGCACCTGGGCGGCGGAGACCGCCGCCACCACCTCCACGCCCAGCGGGTGCAGGGCGCGGACGGCCTCCGGCAGCAGGAAGTGCCGGGGCGCCAGCCGTGCCATCGTGTGCCCCCAGGTCACACACACGCGGGGGCGGTCCGGTGCCGGCAGGCCGGGGTACCGCCCGCCGCCGTTGTACGGCACGTACCGCACCGGCACCGAGGGCGGGGCGCCCGGCATCCGCAGACCCGGCGGCGTCGGGTCCAGCGTCAACGCCCCGTAGGGGTCGGCGGGTTCGAGGCCGTGGCGGCACGCGAGCGCCGCGAGCTGCCCGGGCAGGACGGTACGCGCCCGTGCCATCAGGTCCGTGCCGTACAGGTGCCGTACGGCCGGGACGCCCAGGGCGCGGGCGGCCGGCGGTCCGGCGAGCGCGGTCGGCTCGAAGACCACCGCGTCCGGCCGGAACTCCCGTGCCAGCGCGAGGAGTCCGTCGAGCATCGACTCCGCGTGCGCGAGGAACATCTCCATGGCCCGGGGCCCGGCCCCGCGCGGGGCGGCGGCGTGCTCCGGCGCGCCCAGGACGTAGCCGCGCACCATCGCCACCGCGTCCACGTCGTGGCCCACGGCCGCCACGGGCAGCCCGCAGCGCGCGGTCTCCCGTACGAGCGCGGGCTGCGTGGCCACCACCACCTCGTGGCCGGCGGCCCGGCACGCCCAGGCCGTCGGCACCAGCGCGTACAGGTGCGAGGGCCAGGCCCACGTCGTGAACAGCAAGCGCATCCGGCGGCTCCCCTTTCCCGGCGGCCACTCGACGGTGCGCCCATCGTGCGGCGGCCGCCTCGGGGGCCGCTCGAAGACCACTGGGCGCGCCCGTGGCCGCCGGATCGACCCCCCGCCGAGCAGCGGGGGAGAGGGTGCCGGCAGAGACAAACAACCGACGAAGGAGGGGATTTGATGACCCGCACACGCACCGCCCTGGTCACCGGGGCGAACCGGGGCATCGGAGCGGCCACCGCGCGGGCACTGCACCGCGCGGGCTGGCACGTCGTGCTCGCCGCCCGCGACGGGCGGGCCGCCCGGGAGGCGGCCGAGGCGCTCGGGCCCGGCGCACGGGGCATCGCCCTCGACGTCACCAGCGCGCACAGCGTCGCCGCCGCCCGCGAACACACCGGCCCCGTCGACGCGTTGGCCGCCAACGCGGGAGTCCTGCTGGACGCCGGCACCGACCCGCTCACGGTGCCGCTCGACACGGTCCGCGCCACGCTGGAGGTCAATCTGCTCGGCGCCTGGCGGGTCTGCCAGTGCTACGTGCCGGACATGGCGCGCGCCGGCTGGGGGCGGGTGGCCCTGCTCTCCAGCGGCACCGGCACCTTCGGCGGCGGCCTGCGCTCGGGGCCCGCCCCCGGCTACTCCGTGTCGAAGACCGCCGTCAACGCCCTGACCGTGCTGCTCGCCGAACGGCTCCGGGGCAGCGGGGTGCTGGTCAACGCCGTCAACCCCGGGCCCACCCGCACCCGGATGATGCCCGGCGCGGACCGTACGCCCGAGGAGGCCGCCGCCGACCTCGTGCACGCCCTCGGCCTCCCCGCCGACGGGCCCACCGGCGTCCTGCTGCGGCACGGCCGCCCCGCCCCGTGGTGACCGCCGCCGGGGTCGACCCCGGCTTGACGTGCCTTCCAGCCGCCTTCCAGATCCCTCTGCGACGGTCGGCCGAGAAGCGCACACCGACACCGAGGAGAGCGCAGTGCACCGCACGCTGATCGTCGCCAGGCTGCGGACCGACGACCCCCCGCGCATCGCGGACGTCTTCGCGGCCTCGGACGCCACCGAACTGCCCCACCTGGTCGGGGTCCGCCGCCGCACCCTGTTCACCTTCCACGACCTGTACTTCCACCTCGTCGAGGCCGACGAGGACATCGGCCCCGCGCTCCAACAGGCGCGCAGCCACCCGCTCTACACCGACATCAACACCCGCCTCGCCGAGCTCGTCGCCCCCTACGACCCGGGCTGGAAGGAACCCAAGGACGCCATGGCCACGCCCTTCTACCGGTGGGACGCCGAGCGCGGGAGGACCGCGTGAGCGCCCCCCGCCGGCACCGGGTCCGCGCCGCCGAGGTCCCCGCCAACCGGCGGCGCGGCGGCGAACTGCGGGTGACGCTCAGCCCCCGCACCGTCGGCTGCTCCTCCGGCTTCGGGGGAGTGCTGCGCCTCCGGCCCGGCGAGTACGTCAGCGAGCACTACCACCCCTACTCCGAGGAGTTCCTGCACGTGACCGGCGGGCAGCTGGAGATGACCCTGGACGGCGAGGCGGTGCGACTGGCCGCCGGGGACTCGCTGTTCGTGCCCATCGGGGTGCGGCACCGCCTGGTCAACACCGGCGAGGAGACCGCCACCGGCGTCTTCCACCTCTCACCGCTCGCCCCCCGGCCCGAACTCGGCCACGTCGACACCGAGGCGCTCCCCGCCCCCGGCGCGGCCGCCCCCGACGTCGGCGGCGGCCGGTGACCGCCGGACCCGGCGGGAAGGCCGTCATCACCGGCATCGGCGTCGTGGCGCCCGGAGCCCTCGGCCGGGAGGCGTTCTGGGAACTGCTCGCCGCCGGCCGCACCGCGACCCGCGCCATCACCTGCTTCGACGCCACCGGCTTCCGCTCCCGGATCGCCGCCGAGGCCGACTTCGACCCCATCGCCGCCGGGCTCACGCACCGTCAGGCACGGCGCATGGACCGCGCCGCCCAGTTCGCCGTCGTCAGCGCCCGCGAGGCCGTCGCCGACAGCGGCCTCGACCTGCCCGCCACCGACCCCGGACGGGTGGCCGTGGCCCTCGGCAGCGCCGTCGGCTGCACCACCGGCCTGGAGCGCGAGTACCAGGTGCTCTCCGACGGCGGCCGCGACTGGCTCGTCGACCACAGCTACGGCGTGCCGCACCTGTACGGCTACATGGTGCCCAGCTCGCTGGCCGCCGAAGTGGCCCGGGACGCCGGCGCCGAGGGGCCCGTCACGCTCGTCTCCACCGGCTGCACCTCCGGACTCGACGCCGTCGGGCACGGCGCCCAGCTCATCGAGGAGGGCAGCGCCGACATCGTGCTCGCCGGCGCCACCGACGCCCCGCTGTCCCCCATCACCTCCGCGTGCTTCGACGCGATCAGGGCGACCTCCGCGCACAACGACGACCCCGGGCACGCCTCCCGGCCCTTCGACGCGGAACGCGACGGCTTCGTCCTCGGCGAGGGCGCCGCCGTGCTCGTCCTCGAACGCGCCGGGGCGGCCCGCGCCCGCGGCGCCCGGATCTACGCGGAGCTCGCCGGCTTCGCCGGCCGCAGCAACGCCTTCCACATGACCGGCCTGAAGGCCGACGGCCGCGAGATGGCCGAGGCCATCACCCAGGCCCTGCGCCGGGCCCGCCTGGACGCCACCGCCGTCGACTACGTCAACGCGCACGGCTCGGGCACCCGGCAGAACGACCGGCACGAGACGGCCGCCTTCAAACGCAGCCTCGGCGCGCACGCCTACGCCGTGCCGGTCAGCTCCATCAAATCCATGATCGGGCACTCGCTGGGCGCCATCGGCTCCCTGGAACTCGCCGCGTGCGCCCTCGCGCTGCGCGAACAGGTGGTCCCGCCCACGGCCAACCTGCGCCACCGGGACGCCGAGTGCGACCTGGACTACGTGCCCCTGACCGCCAGGGAGCACCGCATGGACACGGTCCTGAGCGTCGGCAGCGGCTTCGGCGGCTTCCAGAGCGCGGCGGTGCTGACGCGCGCCGGCACGTGACGGGGCGCGAGCCGCATCAGCGAGAGGAGGCGTCAATGGGCACTGGGCCCACCGCGGTCGTCACCGGCATCGGGGTGGCCGCGCCGACCGGGCTCGGCACGGAGGCGCACTGGCAGGCCGTGCTCGCCGGGAAGTCCGGCATCGGCCGCATCAGCCGCTTCGACCCCACCGGCTACCCGGTCCACCTGGCCGGGGAAGTACCGGGCTTCGAGGCCCGGGAGCTGCTGCCCGAGCGGATCCTGCCGCAGACCGACCGGTGGACGCACCTCGCGCTGTGGGCCGCGCAGGCCGCCCTCGACGACGCGGGCGTCGACGCGGCCGCCCTGCCCGAGTACGCGATGGCCGTGGTCACCGCCAGCTCCTCCGGCGGCACCGAGTTCGGGCAGCGCGAGATGGAACGCCTGTACCGGCACGGGCCGTCCTGGGTGGGCGCCTACCAGTCCATCGCCTGGTTCTACGCGGCCACCACCGGACAGATCTCCATCCGGCACGGCATGCGCGGCCCGTGCGGGGTGCTCGCCGGTGAACAGGCCGGCGGACTCGACGCGATCGGGCAGGCCCGGCGGCTGCTGCGCAGCGAGTCGCAGCTGGTGGTCACCGGCGGCACGGACGCCTCCCTGTGCCCGTACGGGCTGGCCGCGCAGCTCAGCAGCGGCGCCCTGAGCACGTCCGAGGACCCGCAGCGCGCCTACCTGCCCTTCGACGCGGACGCCTGCGGATACGTCCCCGGCGAGGGCGGGGCGATCCTCGTGCTCCAGGACGCGGCCTCGCTGCCGCCGGGCGCGGGCTACGCGACGGTCGCCGGGTACGCCGCCGGCTTCGACCCGCCACCGGGCTCCGGCCGCCCGCCCGTCCTGCGGCGCACCCTCGAACAGGCCCTTGCCGACGCGCGGTTGGAGCCGGGCGAGGTGGACGTCGTCTTCGCCGACGGCAGCGCCCTGCCCGAGCGGGACCTGGCCGAGGCCCGCGCCCTGACCGCCGTCTTCGGACCCGGCGCCGTCCCGGTGACCGTGCCGAAGACCCTGACCGGCCGGCTCTACGGCGGCGGGGCGGCCCTGGACGTGGCCACCGCCCTGCTCGCGCTGCGGGACGGCACCGTGCCGCACACCGCCGGGGTCCGCCGCCCCGCACCCGGATACGACATCGACCTGGTCACGGGCGAGCCGCGGTGGCTCCCGCTGCGCACGGCGGTCGTCCTCGCCCGCGGCCACGGCGGCTTCACCTCGGCCCTGGTCCTGCGGGGGCACCAGGACCCGGAGCCGTCTGGTCGTACCCCTGGCAAGAACTCAGGAAGGACAGCGCCATGAGCACCTTCACGCTGGACGATCTGCGCGCGGCCATGCGCGAGGCCGTCGGGACGGACTCCTCCGTCGACCTGGCGGGCGACATCGCCGACATCGAGTTCGCCCACCTCGGCTACGACTCGCTGGCCGTCCTCGAACTGACCAATCACATCCAGCGCACCTGGGGCGTGACCGTGGCCGACGAGACGGCCCTGAAGGCGGCCACCCCCGGCATGTTCGTCGCGTACGTCAACAAGACCCTCACGGAAGCGGGGCGTTGAGCATGGCAGGACACACCGACAGCTCCATCGTGATCGACGCGCCGCTCCCCCTGGTGTGGGAGACGGTCAACGACGTCGCGTCGTGGACGACGCTGTTCAGCGAGTACGGCGAATCCACCGTGCTGGAACGGGAAGGCCACCGGGTCCGGTTCCGGCTCGCGCTGCACCCCGACGCCTCCGGCACCGTCTGGTCCTGGGTCTCCGAACGCATCGAGGACCCCGAGCGGCATGTGGTGCACTCCCGCCGCGTGGAGACCGGCAACTTCAAATACATGTGGATCTTCTGGGAGTTCACCGAGGAGCCCGCAGGCGTGCGCATGCGCTGGGTGCAGGACTTCGAGCTGAAGCCGGGGCTGCCGCTGGACGACAACGCCATGACCGAGCGGCTCAGGACCAACACGGCCGCGCAGATGCGGCGCATCAAGGAGCGGATCGAGGCGGCGGCGCGGCACGCGGCCGCCGCCGGCTGACGGGGCCGTCGGCCGTGCCGGTGCTCGCAGCCGTCCTCGCCCCCCTCGTCCTGCTCGCCGGCGGGCTGTCCGCGGGCGTCCTGGTGGGCACCCAGCTCGGCGGCTGGCCGCTGCTCGCCGCGCTGCCGCCCGCGCGCTACGTGCACGCGCACGCCTTCTTCGCCGGCCGCTACGACCCGTTCATGCCGCTGTGCTTCGCCGGGACCCTCCTCGGCGACCTCGCACTCGCGGCGCTCGTACCGCAGGGCGCGCGCTGGGCGTTCGCCGCGGGCGCGCCGCTGGTACTGGCGGCCATGGCCGTCTCGGTCACCCGGAACGTCCCCGTCAACCGCTGGATCCGCACGCTCGACCCGGACGCGCTCCCGCCGGACTTCGCGGCACGGGACCCCCGGCCGCGCTGGGGCCGGTGGAACCGCGTCCGCTGCGTACTCGCGGTGGCCGCGCTGGCCGCCAACTGCCTCGGCACCGGGCTCCTGTTTTGAACCCTCCCCCAGCTGAAGCAGGGGGATTCCTGGCTCACGCCGCCTGCGGACCGGTGGCCCGTCAGGTCTTCCGCGATCAACACCAGCCGGGTTGGAACCAGCCCGGTTCGGTACGGCAAAGCCTGGATGTGCTTGCGCTGGCCTGGTCATCGCTCAGCACGTCGTACGCGCTTGGTTCTCGCAACGCACGCAGCGCAGCTTACCTGCTGCGTCCCGCGGAGGAACGGAACATCAATGAAACCGGAGGACTCTTCATGGATCTCGGCCTCAACGGCAGGAAGGCCCTCGTCACCGGGGGCACCCGGGGCATCGGCCGCGCGGTGGTCCGGGCCCTGGCCCGCGCCGGCGCCGACGTCGTCACCTGCCACCGCCAGGACGGCGACGCGGTGGCCTCCCTGGAGCGGGAGCTGAAGGAGACCGGCGGCAACCACCGTGTGCTGCGCGCCGATCTCGCCGACCCCGCGCAGGTGGAGCGGTTCGTGCGACAGGGCGTGGAGACGCTCGGCCGGATCGACATCGTGGTCAACAACGCGGGCGTCATCAGCCACGTGCCCTACGGCGAGCTGCCGCTCGCCGAGTGGCGGCGGATCCTGGACGTCGACCTCACCGCCGCCCACCTCGTCATCCAGCACGCCCTGCCGCACCTGGGCGAACGCGCCTCCGTGATCAGCATCGGCTCGAAGTCGTCCGAGGTCGGCATCCCGCAGCGCGCCCACTACACCGCCGCCAAGGCCGCCCTGCGCGGGCTGACCCGCTCCCTGGCCAAGGAGTTCGGCGGCACCGGCCTGCGCTTCAACGTCCTGGCCGCCGGCGTCATCGAGACCGAGGCGCTTGCGGCCATGAAGCCCGAGCAGGCGGCACTGCTGCGGGAGCGCTACAGCGCGAAGACCGCCCTGGGCCGGCTGGGCCGGACCGAGGAGGTGGCCGACGCCGTGCTGTGGCTCGCGAGCGACCTGTCGAGCTATGTCACCGGATCCGTGCTCGCGGTGGACGGGGGGATCTCCTGATGGCCGCCGTGCCCGACGCCGAACCCGCCGCCGGAGCGCGGCCGTTCCGGGTGATGCTGCGCATGGAGATCAAGCCCGGTCTGGAGGAGGAGTTCGAGCGCGTGTGGCAGGAGGTGGGCACCTCCGTCACCACGCACCCCGCGAGCCTGGGCCAGTGGCTCGCCCGCAGCCGGGACGAGGAGGGCGTCTACTACATCCTCAGCGACTGGGCCGACGAGGAACGCTTCCGCGAGTTCGAGCACAGCGCTCGCCACGTCGAGCACCGGCGCGCGCTCCACCCCTACCGCAGGGGCGGCACGATGACCACGATGCGCGTCGTCGCCCACCTCGGGCCCGACCCCGACGCGCCCGCCACGCACGAGGAGTGGGAGGCGACCGCGTGAGCGGCGAGGTGCGCGTCCTGGTCCGGCACGTCGCCGACAGCGCCGACGCCGTCGAGAGCGCCTACCACCGGGTGAGCGCACAACTCGCGGACGTACCCGGCCTGCTGGGCAACGAGCTGCTGCGCGGCGTCGACGACGAGCGCGCCTTCCTGGTGGTGAGCCGGTGGCGCGACCTGGCCGCCTTCCGCTCCTGGGAGTCGGGGGCCGCGCACCGCGAGAGCACCTCGCCGCTGCGGCCCTTCCGCGACCACGGCGGCGGCCGCCCCTTCGAGATCTACCGCGTCACGGCGGCCCATTGACGGCCCGCAGCCGCTTCAGGAAGGAGCTGTCCGTGCTCATCGGGGAGGAACTGCCCGGCCCCTGGCGGCAGGCCGGCCGTGAACTGCTGCGCATGCTCGCCGGGTTCGGCTGGACCATGGGCGGCGTCACCATGCCCCTCCCGCCGCCGGATCCGCGGGAGCCGCCCGGGCCGGAGGAGTGGTGGCGCGTGTGCTGAGGCCCGCCGGACCGGTGGGGCGGGGAGTCGGCCCCGCCCCGACCGGCCCCGCCTCAACCGGCCGGCCCGCTCGCCCCGGCCCGCCGGCCCGGTCCCCACCGGCCGTGGCCGCGCGTCAGTCCTCGTCGCGTCCCGCGCCGCGGAAACTCGACTCCGCGGCGACGATCTTGCGCTTGACCGGCGGGATACGGTTCATCGTGCGCATGGCGGTGCGCATGCCGCCCCGCGCGAGGCTGCCCAGCAGATCCCCCTTGTGCATGATCGAGTGACCGTCCATCTGGGCCCGGGACTTGATGACCGCGTCCCACGCGTAGGAGGTCATGGTGGTCTCGTAGTCGTGCACGGCCGGCAGCAGCTGCTGCTCGCCGCGCTGGACGCCGATCAGCTTGCGGGTGAGCAGCCGGGCGTCGCGCAGCGCGGTGTTGGCGCCCACCCCGCGCCCCGGTGTCATCGTGTGGATGGCGTCCCCGAGCAGGGTGACCTGGGAGGTCTGCCACTGCTCGACGGGCTCGGAGGTGCGGATGACCAGCGGGAAGCTGCTGCCCGGGTCGCCGAGCTGGAAGATCCGCCGGAAGTCGCGGTGCCAGCCGGCCGTCTTCTCCAGCACCAACTGCTGGATCTCCAGGCCGCGCATGCGGGTCACGCCGCGCGGCAGCCAGCGGTCCGAGGCGGCGAAGCCCCACATGATGTAGTCGCGGCTGTTGTCGTAGAGCATGCCCGGCCAGTTGCGGATGGCCTCCGCGTCCGTGCTGCCGATGCCCTGCCGGGGCCGGCCGGACTCGTCCCAGTTGAAGCGCATCACATGGATGATGCACATGAAGCCCTTGGGGCCGTGCACCATCGTCACGCCCTCCAGCACCTCGCGGGGCAGCAGGGCGCGGGTCTCATCGGTGAGCGGCGTCTTGCCGGTGATGCCGACCAGACCGGTCTCCACGAGCTTCGCGTGCGGCAAGTACTGCTTGCGTACAGGCGAGTTGGCGCCCTCGGCGCCGACCAGGAGGCTGCCGGTGGCCGAGTCGCCGTCCGAGAAGTGCGCGGTGACCAGGCCGTCCGGGTGCTGCTCGTAGTGCGTGAACTCCTTGTCGAAGTGCACGATGTCCTCGATGCCCGTCAGCAGGACCTGGCGCAGCGTCATGCGGCTGACGGACTCGTCCTTGTCCTCCTCGGCGGGCTGGTCCTCCGGCCTGAGGACGTCCGGGCCCGCGGAGAACAGGAACTTCTTCTCGTGGGTCATCTGGTTGCCGTACAGCGGGCGCTTGGCGCAGGTGGCCAGGAAGGTCGCGTACAGCTCGGGGGAGAGGTTGGCGCGCAGCGCGCGCTTGCCGTCGGCGTCGATACCGACCCGGTAGCCCTGCAGCCCGTCGCGGCGCGTGCGGTCGCGCTCGTAGACGGCGACGCTGATGCCCGCGCGCTTGAGGCCCTGGGCCAGGCACAGTCCGCCGGTGCCGGCGCCGATGATGATGACGTGTAAGGGTGTCGCGTACACGGTGCAGTTCCTCTTCGTCACTGAGGGGGCGTGGGCCCCGCTTCTCCGGCGCCGCGCGGGCCCCGCCCGGGGGCCTCGGCGCCGTGCCGCACGGACCGTGCGGCGGGAGACGGCTGTGGCGAGTGGGCGGCCGCCATCGCGGCCAGCCACTCCTTCGACCAAGTGATGCTTCCGGAGCGCAGGTCCTTGATGACCGACTCCACCCACTCCAGCTCCGCGGCGGTCGTCGCGCGCAGACACTCCAGCTCCAGGGTGAACAGGCGGCCCCATTCACCCGAGGCCGCTATCTGGGCGTCGAGCCTGGACAGTTCGGTGGCCAGCTTGTGCTGCCGCTTGGCCAACTGCTCTGCCACGACGTCGGGTTCGAGGAGGGGCACGAAGGCCATGGCGGCGAGGAACCCCGGGTATTCGCGCGTCGGTGTGGCCAGGGCGTCGAGCATCCACTCCCGCCAGACCCTGCTGCCCTCGTCGGTAAGGGCGTACAGGGTGCGCTCGGGACGGTTGTGGTCACGGCTGCTCTCCCTGATCTCGATCAGCGCCTTGCGGTGCAGCCGATCGATGGTGCGGTACAGGCTCGCGCGCTGACCGACGTTGACCACTTCCCCTTTGCCGCGGTCCTTCATGAGGCGCTGCATCTTGTACGGGTGCATGCCGCGCTGCTGCTGGTGCTCCACCTCGGCGAGCAGGGACAGCACGGCCAGGGCCAACGTCGATCGCCTGTACGTCATAGTCGCCACGGTACTAGTGCTCGGGCGACTACTCAACCCCGGGTGGCAGCACGGCAGTTGTACGGAGGGCGGTGGCGTGCGCGCCGGGCGTACGACGGAGCGGGGCGCCCCTTCCGGAACGCCCCGCTCGGTGAACTGCCTCACGGGCTACCTGGCGTGGGGCTGCCAGGCGATCTCGCCGAAGCCCTGGTAGGCCCCCATGTCGGGCCAGAAGGACGGGGTCTTGTTGCCGAAGAAGTCGTGCGGCGCGTCCTCCGGCAGGGACGTGCCCTTGCCCAGCGCGGGGGAGCCGAAGGTCAGCTTGTAGCCGTCGGCGTCCTTGACGCCCGTCGCGCTGCCGGGGTTCTTCATCTTCGGGTCACCGGTCACGGCCTTGGAGTCGGAGCCCGGCACCGTCGCGACGTTCTGGTAGAAGTTCGCGCGGAAGTCGCTGACGGTGTCCTTGAAGGCCGAACCGCCCGGCCGGCCGCTGAAGATGTTGTTCGCCACCAGCGGGGTGTCGGGGCTGTCGTTCCACCACAGGGTGCCCGCCGTGGGCGCGTAGACCGTGTTGCCGTAGATGCCGATGTTCGTCTGCTTCGTGCAGGCGAGGATGATCACGCCGCCGGAGGAGTCCCGGTCGTTCTGGCTGATGTTGTAGCGGATCGTCGGCCGGTCGGAGGGCAGTCCCTCGACCGAGCAGACCAGCATCAGCCCGCCGTTGTCGTGGGTGAAGTTGTACTGGTAGAGGTCGCCCGTGTCCGCGCCGTCGACATCGAAGGCGAACGCCCCGAACTTCCCCGCGTCGCCGCCGCCGATGGTGTTGTACTGCATCGTGGTGTAGTCGGAGTTCCACGCCCAGACGCCCGCGTGGTCCGTGGTGGCTTTCAGGCCGTAGCCCTCCACGGTGTTGTTCTGGACCATCGCGTGCTGGCCGTTGGTGATGTTGATGCCGTCGCCGCCGAGTTCGGTGAGCCGGTTGTCCTCGATCAGCAGGTCGGTGTAGGGCCCGTAGGCGGTGCCCGGTCCGCTGCGGTATTCCGGTCGGCGGGCCCACAGCGACGAGGTGCCGATGCCGATGCCGCTGACGCTCCGGACCGTGTTGTCCTTCACGGTGATGCCGGAGAAGGCGGTCAGCATCTGCGAGCCGGTCGCGTTGAAGACGATGCCGCCGCCGGGCTGGCCGGGGTTCGTGCAGTCGCAACCGGCCACGTCGTGCACGTAGTTGTCGGTGAAGACGTAGTGCGAGCCGGTGCCGAAATCCGTCAGCTCCACATAGATGCCGGCGCGCGGGTCGGTCACGTTCTGCCCCGGATCGGAGATGTCGAGGCCGCGGATCTCCCAGCCCTGCGTGTTGTGCAGGTACACGGCGGCCCGCGCGTCCGAGGCCATGATCCTGGGCCGGTCCCCGGTGCCGTACGCGCCGACGGAGACCGGTCTGGCGGCGGTGCCCGAGCCCTGCGGCACGAACTGCCCCGCGCACGTCGTGCCCTTGCGCAGCAGCAGGGTGTCACCGGGCCGGAAGGCAAGGGAGTTGACCTTGCCCAGCGAGCGCCAGGCGGTGGCGGGCGAGGTGCCGGCGGCGGAGTCGTTCCCCGCGACGCAGTCGAGGTAGTAGGTGGTCTGCTCGGCGCGGCGGGCGTCGTCGGCCCGCGCGGTCGCGGCGGTCGCCGTACTGCCGGGCGGAAGCAGTGCCGGAGCCGCGGATATCAGCGCCGCGGCCAGGCAGGTGAAGACTTTTCGAACAATTGACACGGAACGTTCATCCCCCTATGTCGTGATACCGAGCCGCGGCTGTGCCCGGCCGGTTTCCGCTCGTGACGGACCGGCAGGAAAAGTCGCCCGAAAGGGAGCGGAAAAGTGGCCGGCAATCCCCTGCGGCTGGCCCGCGCAGAATACACGAAAGCGCAGCGGGTGCGCTCCGTGGGACGTAAATGAACAATGAATGATCACTAATGGTCAGCGGAATCCGGACGTCCGTGGAGAAGCATTCCGAATTCGAGTTGTCACGCGTCGGAGTACACGCAAGTCAGCCCCCGCCGCCCCGCGTGCGCGACCGCCCGGCCCCGGCACGGGACCTCACCGGGACGCGGCCCCCGGACAATGGGGCTTCCTTCCGGACGCACTGCCGTAATAGGTTCGACCGCGGGTGCCGGGGGGAGTCGGCACCACGACAGGAACGACAGGCGGCCGCCGCAGGACCGACCGGGCCGGCCGGGGGGAGAAGGACGACACGTGCCCAAGGGGAGACTGCTCGCCGTCAGTGATCTGCACGTCGCCTACGACGAGAACCGCGCCCTCGTCGAGAGGCTGCGGCCGGGGACGGACGAGGACTGGCTCGTCGTGGCCGGTGACGTCGCGGAGAAGTTCGCCGACGTCGAACGGACCCTGCGGCTGCTGAGCGAACGCTTCGCGAAGGTGATCTGGGCGCCGGGCAACCACGAGCTGTGGACCCACCCCCAGGACCCGGTCGGACTGCGCGGCGAGAAGCGCTACCTGCGCCTGGTGGAGCTGTGCCGGAGCCTGGGCGTCGACACCCCCGAGGACCCCTATCCCGTCTGGCGCGGCGAGGGCGGACCGGTGGCCGTGGCCCCGCTGTTCGTGCTCTACGACTACAGCTTCCGCGTGCCCGGCGCGCACTCCAAGGAGGAGTCGCTGCGCCTGGCTTACGAGTCCGGAGTGGTCTGCGCGGACGAGCACTTCCTGCACTCCGACCCCTACCCGAGCCGCGACGCCTGGTGCCGGGCCCGCGTCGCGTACACCGAACGCCGCCTCGGCGAGGTCGACCCCGCGCTGCGCACCGTCCTGGTCAACCACTTCCCGCTCGTGCGCGAACCCACCGCGATCCTGCGCTACCCCGAGTTCGCCCAGTGGTGCGGCACGGAGCTGACCGCCGACTGGCACGTACGCCACCGGGCAGCCGCCGTGGTCTACGGGCATCTGCACATCCCCCGGGTCACCCGGCACGACGGGGTGCGCTTCGAGGAGGTCTCGGTCGGCTACCCCCGCGAGTGGCGGCCCAGACCCCCGCGCGACCCCCTGCGCGTCATCCTGCCGCAGCCGCGGCAGACGGCCGGAGGGGGCACGGGACGGTGATCGAGAGGATCCTGCCCGCGACGGTCGTCGCGGAGGAGAGCTTCGGCACGCTGCCGGCGGAGGTGACGGACGTCCTCTACCCCGAGGAGGCCGCCGTCGTCGCCCGGGCGGTGCCCAAGCGGCAGCGGGAGTACGCGGCCGTACGGGCCTGCGCGCGCGAGGCGTTGGGCCGCCTCGGGCACGCGCCCGCGCCGCTGCTGTCCGGCCGGCGCGGCGCCCCCCGCTGGCCGGACGGTGTCGTCGGCAGCATGACGCACTGCGACGGCTACCGGGCGGCCGTCGTCGCCCGCGCCGAGGACGCCGCTTCCCTCGGCATGGACGCCGAACCGGACGGCCCCCTGCCGCAGGGCGTGCTGGAGGTGGTCTCGCTGCCGTCGGAGCGCGCGTGGCTGCGCGACCTCGCGGCACAGCGGCCCGAAGTGAGCTGGGACCGGCTGCTGTTCAGCGCGAAGGAGAGCGTCTTCAAGACCTGGTACCCGCTCACCGGCGAGGAACTGGACTTCTCCGAGGCCGAGCTGACCGTCGACGCGGACGCCGGCACCTTCACCGCCCGGCTCCTGGTGCCCGGCCCCGTCGTCGCGGGCCGGCGCCTCGACGGCTTCACCGGCCGCTGGCTGGCGGAGCGGGGACTGGTCGTCACCGCCATCGCGCTCCCC
Source organism: Streptomyces gamaensis (assembly GCF_042656465.1). Classification (NCBI taxonomy): domain Bacteria; kingdom Bacillati; phylum Actinomycetota; class Actinomycetes; order Kitasatosporales; family Streptomycetaceae; genus Streptomyces; species Streptomyces gamaensis. The sequence goes on along the minus strand of NZ_JBHSPB010000020.1, from coordinate 85,514 downwards.
GGCCCCCGCGCCGCGGGCGCGGGCGAGGACCCGGCCCTGGAAGGGGCGGTGCGGCCGTGACCCGGTGGTTCGTGGGCGGACGGGGCGGCCCGGCCCCGCTGCGGCTGTACTGCTTCGCGCACAGCGGCGGCTCCCCCGCCGAGTACGTGCGCTGGGGCCGCGGGCTGCCCGGCGTCGAGCTGTACGCTGTGCAACTGCCCGGCCGGGGCAGCCGCATCGGCGAACCGCAGCTCACCTCGATGCGGGACATCGTCACCGCCCTGGTCGAGGAGGCGGGGTTCAACGGCCCGTACGCCTTCTTCGGCCACAGCTTCGGCTCCCTCCTCGCCTACGAGACCGCCTGCGCGCTGCGCGCCGCGGGCCGCGAACTGCCCCGGCACCTCGTCGTCTCCAGCGCGCCCGCGCCCCAACTGCCCCGTCGGCACACGGGACTGCACCGGCTCGACGACGACGCGCTGCTCACCGCCGTGCAGGAGCGGCACGGCGGCATCCCCCGGGAAGTGTTCGACCACCCCGAGATCCTTCAGATGGCCGCCGAGAACCTGCGCGCCGACTACACCGTGCTGGAGACCTACACCTGGCGCCCGCGCCCCCCGCTGCCGGTGCCGCTGACCGTGCTCGCCGGGGACTCCGAGCCGCTCTCCGAGGACGGCGGGCGGCGCCTGGCGGCCTGGGGCGAGCTGACCACACGCGGCCCGGTGCCCGTACGGACCTTCCCCGGCGGCCACTTCTACCTGCGCGAGCAGCAAGGGCCGCTCGTGCAGCGGACGGTCGCGGCGGCGCTCGGCACGGACGTCACCGTCCCCTGAACCCAAGTCCCCCGTGGGGGCGGCCGAGAGGAGCCCCGGGGCGGGCTTGTATCGTGCCCCGATGACGCTCGATGACCTCAAGGTGTTCGTCATGGTGTGCGAGGCGCGCAACCTCAGTGCCGTGGCCCGTGAGATGAACTGCAGCCAGTCGGCGGTCAGTCAGCACGTGCGGCGGCTGGAGCGCGAAGTGGGCCTGCCGTTGATGGAGCGTCAGCCACGGGGGGTGGCCCCGACGGGCGCCGGGCGCATCCTGCACCGCGCGGCCCGCGACGGCCTCACCACGCTCGGCGAGGGGCTGCGGCTGCTGGAGGAGGTCCGCACCGGGCAGGCGGGCGGGGTCGTCGTCGCCACCGGCGCCACCAGCATCCGCAACTTCATGAGCGGGGCCGTCACCGAGTACTGCGCGCAATTCCCCGACATCGGCCTGGAGTTCCACACCGAGAGCTCCAGCCGCCGCTGCCTCCAGGCGCTGCGGGCAGGCGACGCCGACCTCGCCTGGGTCTCGGTCACCCCTGACGCGCAGGGCGTCGAGCAGCGGCCGGTGACCAGCCTGGAGTGGGTACTGGCCGTACGGCACGACGACCCCCTCGCCCGCGAGTCCTCCCTCGGCGCGGACGAACTGTCCCGCACCCGCCTCATCCGCCCGCCCGCGGGCTCCAGTTCGGGCCGGCAGGTCGAGCAGTACCTGAGCGGCGCCGTCCCGGGCGGCCTGCCGCCCCGCGTGACGACCAAGGCCGCCGACTGGGACACCGCGCTGCTGCTGGCCGAACTGGGCCTGGGGCACGCCCTCGTCCCGGCGGCCCCCGGCCTCGTCCCCCGCGCCGGCGGCACGGTGCGTACGGTCCCGGTGACGGGCATCCCGCCGCTGCCCGTCGGCTGGGCGGCCCGGCAGTGGTCGGCCCTGACGCCGGCCGCCCAGGAGTTCGCGGACACCGTCACCCGTCATGTCGCCGGTGCGTGAGCAGGTCCAGCTCGCACAGCACCTCGTAGCCGGTCTGGACGAACGAGGACAGCCGCGTCGGCCCGGTGTTCGCCAGGGCCACCAGCGCGGTGCCGGAGCGCGGCAGGAAGCCCGCGAAGGAGGTGAACCCCCGTGTGCCGCCCGAGTGGTGCAGCAGGGGGCGGCCCGCGCGGGGGCGCAGGTTCCAGAACAGGCACATCCGGTGGCCGGAGCGCGGCAGCGCGAGCCGGGGGCGCTGCACGTCCGCGAGCGCCGTGCGCAGCGAGGGGGACGGCGCCGACCGGGGATCGAGCAGCGCGGTGAGGAAGGCGAGCATGTCGCGGGCGCTGGAGCGCAGCGCCATGGCCGCCGGGAGCGCGGGGACGACCCAGGGCGGCCGGGGGCGGCCGTGCCAGTGGCCGAGGGCCTGCGGGCGCCCCGGGTCGCAGTCGGTGTCCGCAAGTCCCAGGGGGAGCAGCACACGTTCGGCGAGCAGCTGCGGATAGTCGCACCCGGCGGCGTGGGCGAGCGCGTGCCCCAGCAGGCCGGCCCCGAAGTTCGAGTAGCGCACCCGGGTCCCGGGCCGGTGGTGCGGCCGGGTGCGGCGCAGCGCGTCCTTGAGGTCGTCCAGGGAGAAGTCCGCGTAGGGGTTGCTGTACCAGCCGCCGCGCACCGCCCTGGCCAGCAGGCCCGGCGGCAGCCGGGGCAGCCCGGAGGTGTGCGTGGCCAGGTGCAGCAGGGTGATCGGCGGCCCGGGCACGGGGCAGGGCAGATGGCGGCCGACCGGGTCGTCGTAGCGCACCTCGCCCCGCGCGGCCATCTCCGCGAGCAGCAGCGCGGTGAAGGTCTTGGTGAGCGAGCCGGTCTCGAAGCGGGTGCCGGGGCCGGCCGCCCCGTGGCACAGCACGGCGCGCTCCCCGCCGCGCACCGCTGCCACGGCGACCGCCGACGCTCCGCCGGAGGCCGCCGTCAGGGTGTCCAGCAGGCTCGTGGGGCGCGGGGTCATCGGGTCTGTGCCGCGCGGTGGAGGGCGATGGTGCCGGCGACGGCGGCCACGGCGACCGTGTGGTGGTGGTCTCTGAACCGCTGCTGCGGGTCCGCCTCGACGGGGTCGCCGTCGCGGGGCAGCAGCCCGTCCGTGTGCTGGAGGGCGGCCAGGTGCTCCCAGTCCTCGGGAGGGCAGTAGGGCTCGTCCAGGCAGACGCCCACGGCGAGCAGTTCCGCGACCAGGTCCCACTGGTGGGCCTCGCGCCAGATGTCGATCCACACGGGCAGCCAGGTGCGCACGTACGCGGTGAGGTCGGCGGGCAGTCCGTCGGGAAGGCCGCCCCAGTCGGTCAGGTGGTAGACGGTGTGGGTCATCGCGTAGGCGGTGGTCCAGTTGATGGCCCACGGCTCGGGGGCGGCGCCGAGCCAGGTGCGGCGCGTCAGCTCGCGCCAGCCGTCCTCGTCCGGCCAGTGGTCGAACCCGGCGATGCGGGCGGCGTTGGCGACGGCGAGGCGGCGGTTGGGCACCTGTTCCACACTGTGTGCCGAACGCAGCCGTGTGCAGTGGGCGAGCAGCCGGTCCAGTTCCGGGTGCCGGATGCCGCAGCGCACGAAGTGGGCGTACGCCTCCAGCGGGTCGGTCATCAGCATGTGGCGCAGCTGCCGCTCGTAGAGGAAGTCGCCCTCGCGCAGTTGCTGCCACACGAAGTCCAACAGGCCGGTGGCGGCGACCTGTTGGCCGGGGCCCGCCGCCTCGTTGCGCAGGACGAGGGAAGCGGCCAGCGCCGTCTCGCCCAGAGGCTTGTAGACGGTGTGGGGATCGGCGAGGGTCTCGGTGCTGTCCTCCGGCAGGGCGCCGAGGGAGCGGTTGGCGTGCAGCCAGGACAGGGCCCGGTCGGCGAGCAGCCGGGCGGAGCCGGACACGGCGTCGGGCGTGGTCATGGGCCGGCCGTCGCTCTCGGTGCGGGGGACAGGAGGTGGCGCGAGACGGCCAGGTCCAGATCGGTGCGCGGGCCGTGGACGCCCAGCAGCTGGATGTGCTCCAGGGCCGTCAGAGGATCCAGCGGCAGCCCGGCTCCCTCGTGCCGCAGCAGCGCGAGCCAGCGCAGAACGCGCGCTGCCGTGGGGAAGTCGTGCCGCAGGATCGAACGTGTCAGTCCCCGGCACAGCGCGAGCGGGGCGGCGCGGGCCGCGTCGTGAACGGGGCCCTGAAGGGCCGGGGTCGCCAGCGGCGAGAGCTGTGCCATCCGTACGCACCAGCGCGGCCAGTCGGAACTGTCCGTCAGGGTGCTGTCCGATTCGGGCGGTACGGCGGACACCGGTGGTGCGCCGCCGCCGATCCGGGACAGCAGCCGAGCGGTGGCCCAGTCCTGCCACGCGACGGCGTGCGCCCCGGCGCGGGTGCCGGGCCCGGCGACGGCCGGCGGGAACGCCTCGAAGGAACGGGCCACGGCCGCCGCGTCCTCCGCCGGGAAGGGGAGGCCGGTCAGGACGTGCGGGCTGAACAGGTCCGCGCCGACGAGCCGGTAGGCGGCGAGGTCCGCGAGGTCGTCGGCGGGGTCCGGGGCGGCCGACGCCGTGTCCTCGGCGCCGCGGAGGGCGCCGAGGACACGGCGGGCGAGACGGTCGGCCGCGGCGGTGTAGGCCGCTCCCGGACTCACTTGCGCTTCGGTCCCTTTGGCCCCTTGGGTTCCTTCGGCGAGCCGAGGATCAGGCCGAGGGCGAGGAACGCTCCTTCGGCCTCCGGCGCGTAGGTCACCGGGTCGCCGACGGCGGTCTCGGGCAGCGCCATCAGCTCTCGGAGTGCTGCCGTCTCGATGGGGTCCGCGACCAGTCCGCGGGTTTCTTGAGCGAGCATCAGCGCCTCCTAAGAAGAGAAATGTCACCACTTGTCGGTGATGCCTTGTTTGACCATAGGGGCGCTTCCCGGGACCCGCATCTCGAACAGTCCACCTAGGGGACGACCCTGAGGCGACACCCCTCGCAACAGGGCGCGGCAGGGGTGGGGAAGAGGCACGCGAGAGCGTGCGGAACGGGGCGCGGGCCGAACTCCGCGCCGCTGCGGGGCCAGTGCCGTGCGGGCGTCGGCTGGGCGCCCGGAGGGTACAGGGGCCGCGGTGACAGAGGGGGCGAAGAGAGGGACGGGGCGGTTGATTCCCCGAAAAATCCACCATCCGGGTGAACTGCGGTGTGTCGCGTGTGGAGTGCCACCTGTTGCGGCATGGTCTGAAAATAAGCTGGCACGCCGCTCAGGGCGGGGCCTTCGGGAATGGGAGTGCTTCGATGACCACCTCGGAGTCGGTTTGGACCTGTCCGTTCCGCCACGACGAGGCCCTGGAGTTCGACCCGATGCTCGCCAAGCTGCGGGCGGAGGCCCCCGTCGTCCGTATCCGCACGCCCCAGGGCGAGGACGCCTGGCTGGTCACCCGGCACGAGCTCGTGCGCGCCGTCAGCGCCGACCGGCGGTTCGCCCCCGCGCCCCTGTCCGGGGTCCTCGGGCCCGACCACGCGCGGCCCGCCTCCGAGACCCTCGCCCCGTCCGACTCGGTCTATCTGATGGACGCCCCGGCCCACAGCCGGCTGCGCCGCCTGATCACCAAGGTCTTCACTGACGCGCAGGTCGACCGGCTGCGCCCCGCCACCCAGGCCACCGTCGACGCCCTGCTGGAGGCCATGGCCGAGCGCGGCGCCCCCGCCGACGCCGTCGAGCAGCTCGCCGCCCGGCTCCCGCTGAGCACCGCCTGCGAGCTGCTCGGGGTGCCGGGCCCCGACCGTGAGCCCCTGCGCCGCTGGGCCACGGCCATGATGTCCGCCGGCACGCCCGACCTCGCCGCGGCGGCGGAGGGCCGGGCCGGACTCCTGGCCTATTTCGCCGAGTTGACCGTCGCCCGCCGGCGCAGGCCCAAGGACGACCTGCTCAGCGCCCTCGCGATGACCCGCGAGGGCGATATGTATCTCGACCAGCGGGAAGTGGCCTTCATGGGGATGCTCCTGCTGGTCGCCGGGCACAACACCAGCACCCACCAGATCGGCAACATCGTCTACACGCTGCTGACGCACCCGGTGCAGCTCGCCCGGCTGCGCGCCCGTCCGGAGCTCCTGCCGCAGGCCGTCGAGGAGTTGCTGCGGTTCATCCCGTTCCGGCAGGGCGTGGGCATCCCCCGACAGGCCACCGAGGACGTCGAGCTCGACGGCGTCACCGTCCGCGCGGGCGAGACCGTCCACGTGTCGTATCTGACCGCCAACCGCGACGAGAGTGTCTACGAGCGGCCCGACGAGCTCGACGTCGAGCGCGCCGGCAACACCCCGTCCCTCACGCCGCACTTGGCGTTCGGCCACGGCACCCACCACTGCCTCGGCGCCCATCTGGCGCGCATGGAGCTCCAGGTGGCCGTCGGCTCGCTGCTCACGCGTTTCCCCGGACTGCGGCTGGCCGTTCCCGCCGCCGATATCCGGTGGAACACCGAGTCGATCTGGCGGTTCCCGCTGGAACTGCCGGTCGCCTGGTAGTCGCCTGGTAGAGCTGGCTCAGGAGGCAGTCATGGCAACACTGTGCAGACCGGCCATCGCCGTCCCCGAATACATCATCACCATGGAGGAGACCCTGGAGCTGGCCCGGACCATCCACGCCGACCACCCCCAACTCGGCCTGGCACTACGGCTCATCGGCAATACCGGTGTCCGTAAACGGCACCTCCTCCAGCCCATCGAGGACACCCTCAAACATCCCGGTTTCACCGCGCGCAACGCCCGGTACGAGGCGGAGGCCAAGGCGCGGGTCCCCGCACTCGTGCGCAGGGCCCTGGACCACGCGGAGCTGACCACCCGCGAGATCGACATGATCGCCTATGTCTCGTGCACGGGCTTCATGATGCCCTCGATGACCGCGTGGATGATCAACACCATGGATTTCCGCACCACCACACGGCAGTTGCCCATCGCCCAGCTCGGGTGCGCCGCCGGGGGAGCGGCCATCAACCGCGCCCACGACTTCTGCACCGCCTACCCGCGGGCCAATGTGCTCATCGTGGCCTGCGAGTTCTGTTCCCTGCTCTACCAGCCCACCGACCTCGGCGTGGGGAACCTGCTGTCCAACGGGCTGTTCGGGGACGGCATGGCGGCCGCGGTGGTGCGCGGCGAGGGCGGCGAGGGAGTGCGGCTGGAGCGCAACGGCTCGCACCTGGTGCCCGACACCGAGGACTGGATCTCCTACGGGGTGCGGGACACCGGCTTCCACTTCCAGCTGGACAAGCGGGTGCCCGGCACGATGGCCATGCTCGCCCCCGCGATGCGCGCCATGGCCGAGCCGCACGACTGGGACATCTCCGGCCTCGACTTCTACATCGTGCACGCCGGCGGGCCGCGCATCCTCGACGACCTGTGCAAGTACCTGAGCCTGCCGCCGGAGATGTTCCGCTACAGCCGGGCCACGCTCACCGAGCGCGGCAATATCGCCAGCGCGGTCGTCTTCGACGCGCTGGAACGTCTCTTCGCCGAGGGCGGTGCCCAGGACGAGGCCCGCGGCGTCATCGCCGGTTTCGGGCCCGGCATCACCGCCGAGATGGTCCTGGGCACCTGGACGGCGGCCGCGGCCGCCGGGGAGAGCGCCGCGCGGGCCGCCTGAGCCCTCCCCGCCCGTACGGGGTGCCGGTCGCCCGCGGGGCCCGGGCCCGTACCGTCAGCGGCCGCCACAGGCTTCTACAGGTCGAACTCGGCCGGGTTGATGCCCAGCGCGAAGCACGCCTCGCGCACCACGGCCCGCTCCGTCTTGTCGAAGTCCCCGTCGGCGCCGCCGATGACGATGCCGATCTGGATCACCGCGCGGGCCTCGGTGGGCTTCTTCGCCACCTTCCCGATGGTCTGCAGCATGCTCACCTTGCCGAAGTCGAAGTCGGCGGTGAGCTTGTGGCAGCAGTCGTTGAAGCGCGACTGAAGGTCGTCGGCCGGGAAGTTGCGCAGCACCTCGTTGGTGGCGATCAGCGCCGCGACCCGCTGCCGCTCCGAGGCGTCGATCGAGCCGTCGGCGGCGGCCACCAGCGCGCACATCGCCATGCTCGCGTCCCGGAACGCGCCGCTCTTCAGCTCGTTCTTCTTCGCCACCAGCTGGCCCTGCATCAGCGTGGCGGAGTCCTTGAGCCGGTCCCAGAGCGCCATCTGTCCATCTCCTCGTTCAAGATCGGGGTGCACAGATCAGAACCGCTCCAGTGGGTAAAGAAGTTCCCAAGGGGCGGGGCGGATTCTCCGGGCGGCCCATGGCCCGGGGCGAGGGGGGCTCAGCCGGTCATGGGGTCCCGGTGCAGCAGCCGCATCCGGCCCTCGATCATCGCGCCGAGCCCCAGCACCGCGCACACGTCCGGGTTCTCGGCGATCCGCACCGTCAGCCCCGTCGCCTTGGCGATCATGCGGTCCAGTCCGGGCAGGACCGCGCTGCCGCCCGCGAGCGTCACCCCGCCCTCGACGAGGTCCGCGACCAGATCCGGCTGGCAGGCCCGCAGCACCCGGCTGATCGCATCGATGACCACGGTGAACGGCGTCTGGATCGCCTCGCGGACATAGGCCATCTCCACGGTCACCGTGCGGGAGAGCCCCGTGGCCACGTCGCGCCCGCGCACCTCCTTGCCCTCGACCACCGGCTCCTGGCACAGCGCCAGGTGCAGCGGGTGCAGCCCCTGCGAGGGCAGCTGCAGCTCGTGCCGGCTGCGCACGTGCTGGACCACCGCGTAGTCGATCGCGTCCCCGCCCACCAGGACCTTCTCCGCCGCCACGATCTGACCGAGCGACAGCACCGCCACCTGGGTCGAGGCCGCCCCGCACACCACGATCATGGAGGCCTCCGGCTGCTCGACCGGCAGCCCGCAGCCCACCGCCGCCGCGATGAGGGTGTCCACCGCCTCCACCCGGCGCGCCCCCAGCCCCGTCAGGGTCTCCGAGGCCGCCCGCTGCGCGAGCGGCTCCGCGTCGTGCGGCAGGCACACCGCGGCCCGCAGCAGCGGCTTGCGCCGCCAGGCCTTGCGGATCTTCTCGTCCACCAGGAAGCGCAGCATGCGCTGGGCCATGTCGATGTCGACGACGGTGCCGCCCGAGATCGGCCGGACGACCCGGATGTGTCCCGGGGTGCGGCCCGCCATGCCCTCGGCGAGCGAGCCGACCGCGATGAGGGAGCCGGTGCGGGTGTTGACCGCCGCGAGGCTCGGCTCGTCCACGATCAGTCCGGTCTCCCGGAGGTAGACCCGGGTACGGGCGGCCCCGAGATCGACGGCGACGGTGCAACGGCGAAGCTGCTCAAGGCTGTAGGTGGTCATGGCAGCCATCCTGCGGCCTTCCCGCGCGGGGTGCCCGTTGCGATGGCCTGTGGGGGTGACGTGTCGTCAGGGGTTGGGCCGTTCGGGTGTCCCGTGTGCACCCTGTTGGCACAGCGCAGCGAAACCGCCGGAGCACGGTACGTGCACGTGCATCGGCCCGTGCATGGGCACATGAACGCGGTTATGATCCGGGGTAGTTGCTCACCCCACCCTTCGTGCCGGGGTGTCCCCTGCAAGCTCCGGGAGAGTCCTGTGCCTCACGCGTTCAACGGCATGGCTGCCACGGACCTTCGAGGAGTCGTCTGGCGCAAGAGCCGGCACTCCAACTCGCAGGGGTCCTGCGTGGAGTTCGCGAAACTGCCGGGCGGCGCGGTCGCCGTGCGCAATTCCCGCTTCCCGGACGGCCCGGCGCTCGTCTACACCCCCGCCGAGATCGAGGCGATGCTGCTGGGGGTCAAGGACGGCGAATTCGACGATCTGGTGGGTGACTGACCCGGCCCCTCCCGCCGGCCGGCGGCGCGCCGGTACGCTGTGCGCCCGGCGCGGTCAGTCGCGGTCAGTCGCGGTCCCGGGGCAGCCGGAACAGCGCCCAGACCACCTTGCCGCGCACCGCGCCCGTCAGGGGGTGCCAGCCCCAGGTGTCACTGAAGGACTCGACCAGGAACAGCCCGCGCCCGCACTCCGCCGAGGCGTCGGCCTCGCCCGCGACGGGACTCTCCTCGCTCGGGTCGCGCACCGCGCACACCAGGCGCGAGGTCCAGCGCATCAGGTGCAGCCGTATCGGCGTCTCGGCGTCGGGGCCCGCCGGATGCCCGTCCGGCAGCCCGTACCGCATGGAGTTCGTGACCAACTCCGAGACGACCAGGGCCACATCGTCGAAGAGGACCGAAAGTCCCCACTGGTGCAGGGTCGTTCTGGTGAACCTCCGGGCCGTCCGGACCGCTTCGAAGCGGGGCGGCAGGGCGCAGGAGGCGGAACCGGAGACGGCCGATGGGGCGATCGGTGGCAGCCCTCGCCACAGCGGTGAGAGCACAGTCGATCCTTCGGTACCCATCCGAGGCACTCCTGGCAATCGTGGACGTGACACGCACGTGTGCGTGTCCATCGTTGCCGAACGCGGCAGGCGCATGCAAGGGCAGATGCACGTGCACGAGGGGGGTTTGGGGGCGCACGAACGGATTCGGACGCAATTCTTCCTACGCCCTCCTCGGTACGGCCGGCGGACTGCCGACGGCTGTGTAATCGGATGGACACTCAACGGAGCCCGAAGATGGCAGACTTCAGCGCCGGGGGAACGGGGGACGCCCTCTGTGAGGGACTCCCTCGGGCGGGAGAGCACGGGAGGCCTTCGGGGAGGCAGCGCGAGAGACGGCCGGCACGACCCGGACGGACGAGGCCCGGCGCACGCCGGGCGAGGAGGAGTCACGGAGATGGCCACGAGCGAGTCGAGCGGTTCGGTGGTGCGCCGCATCCTTCTGGGATCGCAGCTGCGCAGGCTGCGCGAGTCCCGGGGCATCACGCGGGAGGCGGCCGGCTACTCGATCCGGGCGTCCGAGTCCAAGATCAGCCGGATGGAGCTGGGCAGGGTGAGCTTCAAGGCGCGCGATGTGGAGGATCTGCTCACACTCTACGGAGTGATCGACGAGGGCGAGCGCGAAGCGCTGCTCGGCCTCGCCCGGGAGGCCAATGTCGCGGGCTGGTGGCACAGTTACGGTGATGTGCTGCCCGGATGGTTCCAGACGTACGTGGGACTGGAGGGCGCCGCGTCGCACATATCGATCTACGAAGTGCAGTTCGTGCACGGGCTGCTGCAGACCGAGGGCTACGCCCAGGCCGTCGTCGTGCGCGGCCAGCCGGGCGCCGAGGAGGCCGAGATAGAGCGGCGGGTCTCGCTGCGCATGGAGCGGCAGAAGCTGCTGTTCTCCGAGCGGGCGCCGCACTTCCACGCGGTCCTCGACGAGGCCGCGCTGCACCGCCCGTACGGCGGGGAGGCCGTCATGCGCGGCCAGCTGGAGCACCTGATCGACATCTCCGAGCAGCCGAACGTCACACTCCAGGTCATGCCGTTCGCCTACGGAGGACACGCGGGCGAGAGCGGCGCGTTCACCATGCTGCGCTTCCCCGAGTCGGACCTGTCCGACGTGGTCTACCTGGAGCAGCTCACCAGCGCCCTCTACCTGGACAAGCCGGACGAGGTCGCCCAGTACGCGAAGGCGATGGAGCGGCTCCACGACGCGAGCCTGACCCCCTCGGAAACCCGCGAGCTCATCCGGCGGCGTCTCCAACTCCTATGACACATGCGTACGATGACGTCCCATCAGGAGTACGACTTTCCGTTCGGGCGCCGTCGCGCGCCCCCGTTCTCCAGACAGGGATGGCGCATGTCCTTCTTCGAGGAGCTGGCGTTCCAGTACATCGACGGTGAGTGGCGCACCGGCAGCGGGTCCTGGGACATCGTCGACTTCAACCCCTACAACGGGGAGAAACTCGCCACGATCACCGTGGCCGGGACCGACGAGATCGACGAGGCGTACCGCGCCGCCGAGCGCGCCCAGCCGCAGTGGGCCGCCACCAACCCGTACACCCGCAGACTGGTCTTCGAGCGCGCCCTGGCCGTCATCGACGAGCGCGAGGGCGAACTCGCCGCCGCCATCACCGCCGAGTGCGGCGGCACCGCGCTCAAGGCGGCCTTCGAGCTGCGCCTGGTACGGGAGTTCCTGCGCGAGGCCATCCACCTCGCGCTGCGCGCCGAGGGCCGCATCCTGCCCTCCCCGGACGGCACCAAGGAGAACCGGCTCTACCGCCTGCCGGTCGGGGTCGTCGGCGTGATCAGCCCCTTCAACTTCCCCTTCCTGCTGTCGATGAAGTCCGTGGCCCCCGCACTCGCGCTCGGCAACGCCGTCGTCCTCAAACCGCACCAGAACACCCCCATATGCGGCGGCGGACTGGTCGCCAAGGTCCTCACCGAGGCCGGACTGCCCCCGGGCGTGCTCAACGTCGTCGTCACCGACATCGCGGAGATCGGCGACGCGCTCATCGAGCACCCGGTGCCCAAGGTGATCTCCTTCACCGGCTCCGACCGGGTCGGCCGGCACGTCGCCTCCGTCGCGGGCGGGCACTTCAAGCGCGTCATCCTCGAACTCGGCGGCAACAGCGCCCTGATCGTCCTCGACGACGCCGACCTCGACTACGCGGTCGACGCCGCCGTCTTCAGCCGCTTCGTGCACCAGGGGCAGGTGTGCATGGCGGCCAACCGCGTCCTCGTGGACCGCCGCGTGGAGCGGGAGTTCACCGAGAAGTTCGTCGCCAAGGTGCGCGGTCTGAAGGTCGGCGACCCGGGCGATCCGACGACCGACATCGGCCCGCTCATCCACTCGGGCCAGGCCGAGGCCGTCAACACCCTCGTCGACCAGACCGTCGCCGACGGCGCGAGGATCCTGCTGCGCGGCGAGACCTCCGGCTCCCTCGTCCCGCCCACCGTGCTCACCGACATCCCCGAGGGCTCCCCGGTCCTCACCCAGGAGATCTTCGGCCCGGTCGCGCTGATCATCCCCTTCGACGGCGAGGACGAGGCGGTCCGGCTCGCCAACGCCACCCCCTACGGGCTGAGCGGCGCCGTCCACACCGGGAGCGTCGAGCGCGGTGTACGGGTCGCCCGCCGCGTCGACACCGGGATGATCCACGTCAACGACGGGACCGTGCACGACGAGGCGATCGTCCCCTTCGGCGGCGAGAAGCAGTCGGGCGTCGGACGGCTGAACGGCGAGGCGATGGTCGAGGCGTTCACCACCACCAAGTGGATCTCGATCCAGTACGGGCGGACACAGTTCCCGTTCTGAACCCGGTCCCGTTCTGAATCCGGCTTCCGAACCCGGCAGGCATATAGGACCGGAGCTGTCCGCATGGGGTCCTACCGTGAGGACGTCGCACCCCAGCGCACGAAAGGCAGGGCCCCATGCCCACGCACGTGATCGAGAAAGACCCCGCCGACGAACGCGGCACCCTGCTGGCCTTCCTCGACGCCCAGCGCGGCGGCATCCGCCGCTCCGTCCTCGGCCTCACCGACGAACAGGCGCTCACCGTCCCCAGCGCGAGCGAACTGTCCCTCGCCGGGCTGCTCAAGCACGCCATCAGCGCCGAGGCCAACTGGGTGGAGATGGCCAAGGGCCGTGCACGGCCCGTGGACGAGGAGGCCATGAAGCAGTTCGAGCAGAGCTTCCGGCCCACCGGGGAGGAGACGGTCGCCGCCCTGCTCGCCTCCTGGGAGGAGGCCGCCGCCGAGACCGAGCGCTTCGTGCGCGCGCTGCCCGGCCTGGAGGAGACCTTCGCGCTGCCGCCGGCGCCCTGGTTCCCGCAGGAGTCGCGGGCCTCGATGCGCTGGATGCTCCTGCACCTGATCGAGGAGCTGGCCCGGCACGCCGGCCACGCGGACGTCATCCGCGAGTCCCTCGACGGCCGGACCGCCTTCTCGCTCGTCGACCAGGAGCAGCAGGAGCGGAAGGAGCAGGAGGAGCAGGAGGAGCAGCAGGGGCAGAGGGGACGACAGGCGGCCTCCGGCCGGGTGTGAGCCGCGTCCGCCCAGTGCCTACGCTGAGCACGGCAAGGCACTGGGCGGAATGAGGGTGACGATGTCGGCGATCCGGCTGCTGGTCCTGGGCGCGGTCCGCCAGCACGGGCGGGCCCACGGCTACCAGGTGCGCGGCGACCTGGAGTCCTGGGGCGCGCACGAGTGGTCCAACGCCAAACCCGGGTCGATCTACCACGCGCTCAAGAGCATGGCGAAACAAGGGCTGCTGCTCGCCCACGACACCGCCCCCAGCGAGGCGGGCGGCCCGCCGCGCACCGAGTACGAGCTGACCGGGGCCGGGGAGCGCGAGTACTTCCGGCTGCTGCGCGAGGCACTCACCACGCCCGGCCAGAAGGTCGACGTCCTCACCGCGGCCGTCGGCTTCCTCGTCGACCTGCCGCGCGCCGAGGCGATCGCCCTGCTCAAGCAGCGCGTGGCCGCCCTCGCCGCGTGGCGCGAGGAGATCCGCAAGAACTGGACGCCCGGCGAGGACGAGGACTGGGGCCACATCGGCGAGATCGTCGGCCTGTGGACGCACACGGCGCACAGCGGCGAGGAGTGGGCCCGGGGGCTCGTCGAGCGGCTGGAGAACGGCGCGTACGTCATGGCCGACGAGGGCGACCCGTGGCAGGGCGTCGTACGCTGACGGACCTTCGGCGAGCGGGCCGCGTCAGCGCTTCAGTGCCGGAAAACTTCAGTGCCGGAAACTTCAGTGCCGGAAACTTCAGTGCCTGCAACTTCAGCGCCGGAAACTTCAGTGGCTGAAACGTCGGTGGCTGAAACTTCAGCACCTGAAAGATCAGTGGTGGAAAGCGGTGGCCACCGCCTCCGGGCGGCCCAACGGCCCGGGCTGCCGCCGCAGTTCGGGCAGCAGCGAGTGCAGGTCCTCCAGGAAGAGGTCGGCGAGATCGTGCGTGAAGCCGTTGCGGCACACGATCCGCAGCACAGACAAGTCCTCCCGGTCCGGCGGGAAGCTGTAGGCGGGCACGAGCCAGCCGCGCTCGCGCAGCCGCCGCGAGACGTCGAAGACGTCGAACGCCGTGACCCCGTCGGCCGTCGTGAACGCGAAGACCGGCAGCTGGTCCCCGCGCGTCAGCAGCCGGAACTCCTCCAACTCCCCGATCCGCGCGGCCAGTCGGCACGCCACGTCCCGGGTGTTCTGCTGCACGGCACGGAAGCCCTCGCGGCCCAGCCTCAGGAACGTGTAGTACTGGGCGGCCACTTGGGCGCCGGGCCGGGAGAAGTTCAGCGCGAACGTGGGCATGTCGCCGCCCAGATAGTTCACACGGAAGACCAGCTCCTCCGGCAGCGCCGCCCGCTCCCGCCACAGCGCCCAGCCCACACCCGGGTACACCAGCCCGTACTTGTGCCCCGAGGCGTTGATCGACGCCACGCGCGGCAGCCGGAAGTCCCACACGAGACCGGTGTCCAGGAACGGCGCCACCAGCGCGCCGGACGCGCCGTCCACGTGCACCGGGACGTCCAGGCCCGTCCGCTCCCGCAGCGCGTCCAGCGCCGCGCAGATGTCCGCCACCGGCTCGTAGGAGCCGTCGAAGGTCGAACCGAGGACGGCCACGACGCCGATGGTGTTCTCGTCGCAGAGCGCGGCCGCCGAGGCCGCGTCGAGGTGGAAGCGCTCGCCCTCCATGGGGACCTGCCGCGCCTCCACCTCCCAGAAGTTGCAGAACTTCTCCCAGCACACCTGCACATTGGCGCCCATCACCAGATTGGGCCGCGCCCCGCGCGAGGGATAGCGGTCGGCGTTCGCCAGGGCCCAGCGCCGTTTGAGGGCAAGCCCCGCGAGCATGCACGCCTCGCTCGACCCGGTCGTCGAGCAGCCGACGGCGGAGGCCGGATCGGGCGCGTGCCACAGATCGGCGAGCATCGCCACGCAGCGCCGCTCCAGTTCGGCGGTGCGCGGGTACTCGTCCTTGTCGATCATGTTCTTGTCCCGGCACTCGGCCAGCAGCACGTCCGCCTGCGGCTCCATCCACGTCGTGACGAAGGTCGCCAGGTTCAGCCGCGCGTTGCCGTCCAGCATCAGTTCATCGTGCACGAACTGGTAGGCGGTGTGCGGGGGCATCGGCCCGTCGGGCAGCGTGTGCCGGGGCGGCTCGGCGGCCATGCCCGCGACCGGGTCGGCCTCGCCGTAGAAAGGGTTCACCGAGTAGCCGCGCCCGGGGGCGCGGACGTGTGTGCCTTTGTGGAGCGCCATGCCGGGTCCCTACCACCGGGCACCGGCCGACACGCTCGTACGGACTCCGGCGTCCCCCGCCCGGACACACCTCCGGGCGGGCGGCCGCACGCGTGCGTACGGGCCGGCCCGCCCGGAAGCGGATAACGCGCTCACTGCTGCGGGGAGACGACCACGGCAGTGCCGTACGCGCAGACCTCCGTACCGATGTCCGCCGCCTCCGTCACGTCGAAGCGGAACATCAGCACCGCGTTCGCGCCACGCGCGCGTGCCTGCTCGATGAGCCGGTCCATGGCCTGGTTGCGGGTCTCCACCAGGGTCTTGGTCAGACCCCGCAGCTCGCCGCCGATCAACGACTTCAGGCCCGCACCGATCTGGCTGCCGATGTGCCGGGAGCGCACCGTCAGCCCGAAGACCTCGCCGATGACGCGGTCGACCTTGTAGCCCGGCACGTCGTTGGTTGTGACCACGAGCACACCGGCCTCGCCGGACTGCCCGCCCCCGTACTCCTCGATGCCCATCGCATCCACCTCCGTGGTGTGAAGTTTCCCCGCTCACCTGCCGGGACGCATGCCGGGGCCTCCTGGTTGAGCCCCGTGCGGGAGGGGTCCGGAGCCCGTCCGGAACCGGGGGGCCGGGGGCCGCGTTGGTACCTTTGGGGTTCGCGCATCCCAAGCACCGCCTCCCGGCCGGCGGCCGGGCCCCGCGCCGAGCCTGTGCCCTCGACCCAGGAGCCTGTGACCCGTGACCCCCATGACCACCCTCGCGCTCGGCCCGCAGTGGCTCGACGCGAACTATCTGATCGACCACTTCGGTCTGATCGGTGTCCTGGCCATCGTCTTCGCGGAGTCCGGCCTTCTGATCGGCTTCTTCCTGCCGGGCGACGCGCTGCTGTTCACCACCGGCCTGCTGGTCACCACGGGCCAGATCACGCAGCCGCTGTGGCTGGTGTGCGTGCTCATCGTGATCGCCGGGATCCTGGGTGACCAGGCCGGCTATCTCTTCGGCCGCAAGGTCGGCCCCGCGCTCTTCCGGCGCCCCGACTCCCGCCTCTTCAAACAGGAGAACGTGGAGAAGGCCGCCGAGTTCTTCGACAAGCACGGCCCGAAGTCCCTCGTGCTGGCCCGCTTCGTCCCGGTGATCCGCACGTTCACGCCGATCATCGCCGGCGTGAGCCGCATGAACTACCGCTCCTTCATCATCTTCAACGTCCTCGGCGGTGTGCTGTGGGGCGCCGGCGTGACGCTGCTGGGCGCGGCCCTCGGCAAGATCGCATTCGTCAACAAGAACATCGAGTTCATCCTGGTCGGCATCGTGCTGGTCTCGGTGATCCCGGTCGTGATCGAGCTGCTGCGCGCGAGGGCCCAGGCGAAGCGGGGCGCCTCCGCGGCGGGCGAGGACACGGCCGCGCGGGTCCCGGCCCCCGCCGACGGTTCCGGCCACGACGGCCACACGGCGGAGTTCGCCTGGCCCGGCGCGCAGCCGACTGCCGAGACCGCGCCTCCGGCCGGGCGCGGCGGCATCCAGTCGGCGCCGCTCGCGGGTGCCGGCTTCGGGCAGGCGGGCCCGTACGGCGCTCCCGGCGGACCGGGTGCGTACGGGCGGGACGGCGACTTCGCGCAGGCGGCTCCCGGCCCGTTCGCCGGGCAGGACGGCCGGGGCGGTGGCGCGTACGGGCAGGCGGGCGCGGCCGGGCACGGTGGTGCGGCGGCACAGTACGGGCAGGCGGGCGCGGCCGGGCACGGTGGTGCGGCGGCACAGTACGGGCAGGCGGGCGCGGCCGGGCACGGTGGTGCGGCGGCACAGTACGGGCAGGCCGGTGCGGCCGGGAGCGGTGGCGAGGGGGCGCGGTTCGGTCAGCCGGGTTCCGGTGCCCCGGGTGGCCGGGTGAGCGGCGCCTACGGGCAGGCGGGCGCGGCCGGGAGCGGCGTTGACTTCGCGCAGACGGGCGGGGCCGGGCACGGTGGCGTGGCTGTTCCGCCGTCGCGGCCCGGCGCCCAGGCCGGTCCGTTCGCCGGGCAGGACGGCGGGGCCGGTGGCGCGTACGGGCAGTCCGGTGCGGCTGGGCACGAGGGTGCGGCCTCGTGGTTCGGGCAGTCGGGTTCCGGTGCGCCGGCCGGCAGCGGGGCGGGTGTCCACGGGCGCGGTGACGGGTTCGCGCAGCCCGGTCAGGGCGCCCCGCAGTTCGGAGCGCCGGGGCAGGGCGCCGGGCCCGCCCCGGCCGGGACCGGTGGGTACGGCCAGCCCGGTCCGTACGGGCAGGGTGCCGGGTCCGGCATGCCGCAGCAGCCCGGGCAGCCCGGCTGGGGGAGCGGCGCGTACGGCGCCCCGTACCAGCAGGACGGCCACCCCGGCCCGTACGACCCGTCCGGCCCCGGCGGGCAGGGGAGCGCGTACCCGGGCCAGTACGGCGTACCGCGCCAGCCGGGACACGGCGACCCCACCGACCCCGACTTCCCGTACGGCCACCACGCCCGGCACTGAGCCACCGGGCCCGCCCCGAGCCGCAGCGCGCCGCGCATCCGCTTACCCCGCCCCCGTTGAGCGCCCGTACGCCTGATCGGGCATGGTGGCCCTAAGCGGGCGCGGGGCCGCGTCGGTGCGCGGCTCCGCCGCGCCGTGGTTTTCCGGCGGAGCGCCTGGCGCGCACGTGGCGAGGAGTGGTCTGGTGGCGGAACGGAAACGGCCGCGGGGGGAGCGGGAGACGGAAGCGGCCGAGGACCGCAAGCCGGCGTCCGACGAGGCGCGCAGCGCCTTCACCCCGCCGACCGGCGTACCGCTGCCGCAGTCCCCCGAGGACGAGCACCCCACCTCCGAGTTCGCCGTCCCGGAGGGCATCGCCGAACCCGAGGCGCAGCCCGAGCCCCCCGGTTCCGCTTTCGTCCTGCCCAGCGGCGCCGTCCTGCCGGACGCGAGCACCACGCAGTCCACGCCGCTGCCCGGGTTCACCCCGCCGCACGGTCTGCCCAGGGTCAGCCTGACCAAGGAAGCCCCCTGGCAGGACCGGATGCGCACGATGCTGCGCATGCCGCTCGGGGAACGGCCGGTGCCCGAGCGGGCGGAGAAGGCCGAGGAGGAGGGGCCGCCCGTACCGCGCGTCCTCGATCTGACCCTGCGCATCGGCGAGTTGCTGCTCGCCGGCGGCGAGGGCGCCGAGGACGTGGAGGCGGCCATGTTCGGCGTCGCCCACGCCTACGGGCTCGGCCGCTGCGAGCCCACCGTCACCTTCACCCAGCTGTCGGTCAGTTACCAGCCGTCCCTGGTGGACGACCCGGTCACCGCGAGCCGCACCGTGCGCCGCCGGGGCACCGACTACACCCGGCTCGACGCCGTCTTCCGCCTCGTCCACGGGATCACCTCGCGCGGACTGACCCTGGAGGAGGCCTACCGCGGCCTCGCCGACATCCGCCGCAACCGCCACCCGTACCCGGTCTGGGTGCTCTCCCTGGCCTCCGGTCTGCTGGCCGGCGCGGCGAGCCTGCTGGTCGGCGGCGGCCTCGTGGTCTTCCTCGCGGCGGCGGCCGGCGCGATGCTCGGCGACCGGCTCGCCTGGCTCGCGTCCGAGCGCGGGCTGCCGGAGTTCTACCAGTTCGTCGTGGCCGCCATGCCGCCCGCGGCGATGGGTGTCGCGCTCAGCGCCGGCCACTCAAGCGTCCAGGCGTCCGCCGTGATCACTGGCGGGCTGTTCGCCCTGATCCCCGGGCGGGCGCTCGTCGCGGGCGTCCAGGACGGCCTGACGGGCTACTACATCACCGCCGCCGCCCGGCTGCTGGAGGTCGGCTACCTCATCGTCGGCATCGTCTGCGGCGTCCTCGTCGTCCTCTACGGCGGTGTGCACGTCGGCGGCCGCACCCTCAATCCCGAGGCGGTGCTGGAGCGTCAGGAGCGGCCCGTCATCCAGATCGTCGCGGCGATGCTGCTGGCGCTGGCGTTCGCGGTCCTGCTGCAGCAGGAGCGGCACACCGTGCTGTTCGTCACCCTCAACGGCGGTGTCGCCTGGGTGATCTACGGTGCGCTCGCCGACACCGGCGGCCTGGACCCGATGCCCGCGACCGCCCTCGCGGCCGGCCTCGTCGGCCTGTTCGCCCAGCTCCTCTCGCGCTACCGCCACGCGTCCGCGCTGCCGTACGTCACGGCGGCCATCGGTCCGCTGCTGCCCGGTAGCGCCATGTACTTCGCGCTGCTGAACTTCGCCCAGAACAAGCTGGACGTCGGTATGGCCAGCCTGACCAGGGCCGCCGCCCTCGCCCTCGCCATCGCCATCGGCGTGAACCTCGGCTCCGAGGCGGCCCGGCTCTTCCTCGGCGTGCCCGGCGCCGCCGCCGGGCGCCGCGCCGCGAAACGCACCCGCGGCTTCTGAAAAGCGGCCGCCTGTCGAAAGAAAAGCGGCCGCCTGCCGGAAAGCGGGCACAACGCCGACGGGCGGCCCGCCCTCCCGCAGGGAAGGGACGGACCGCCCGTCGGACACGGCCTGCCGGGGCTCAGTGGTGCGAACCGCCCGCGGCCTCCAGACGCTTGTAGGATGCCTCGATCTCGGCCTCCGCCTCGGCGCGGCCGACCCACTCGGCACCCTCGACCGACTTGCCCGGCTCCAGGTCCTTGTAGACCTCGAAGAAGTGCTGGATCTCCAGGCGGTCGAACTCCGAGACGTGGTGGATGTCGCGGAGGTGCTCCACGCGCGGGTCGTTCGCCGGGACGCACAGCAGCTTGTCGTCGCCGCCGGCCTCGTCCGTCATGCGGAACATGCCGATCGCGCGGCACTTGATGAGGCAGCCGGGGAAGGTCGGCTCGTCCAGGATGACCAGCGCGTCCAGCGGGTCGCCGTCCTCGCCGAGGGTGTTCTCGACGAAGCCGTAGTCGGCCGGGTAGCTGGTCGAGGTGAACAGGCGGCGGTCCAGGCGGATGCGACCGGTCTCGTGGTCCACCTCGTACTTGTTCCGCGAACCCTTCGGGATCTCGATGGTGACGTCGAACTCCACGGGTGGCTCCTCCATGATCAACACATACGTCTGGTGATTAAGTGTCCCCCACGCAGGCGTGTGGTGGCGAAAGGGGCTGGTCCATGGTGTCAGAGGCCCGATGGTGGCAGATCGGCGGCCGCGTCGGCATCCCCCCGGCGCAGCGGCACACCCTCCGGCTCGTCGCGCTCTCGGCGACGGCGGGCCTGCTCGTCGCGGCGGGCGCGGTGGCGGCGGCGGGTCCCTGGGAGGGCGGGCAGCGCCGGGCCGAACGGGAGCGCGCCGCCGCGGTGGCGGCGCACGCCGACTCACCGCACGCCCCGTCCGTGACGCCGGGGACCCCGCCCGTCCTCGCCGCCCTCGGCGACGGCGCCGGGAGCCCGCCCGCGCGCGCCGGGCTGGCCGCCGTCCTCGACCCGCTGCTCAGGGACCCGGCGCTCGGGGCGCAGGCGGCCGGGGTGGTCTACGACGCCGCGACCGGGCAGCGGTTGTACGGTTCCGGCCAGGACGGCGCGTACACCCCCGCCTCCACCGTCAAACTCGCCACGGCCGCCGCAGCGCTCACCGCCCTCGGGCCGGACCACCGCATCGAGACCACCGCCGTCCGCGAGGGCGACACCGTGGTCCTGGTCGGCGGCGGCGACCCCACCCTCACCGCGCGCCCCGCGAACGGGGCCGGGCCGCGCCCCGCGAGCCTGGCGGACCTGGCCGATGCCACCGCCCGCGCCCTGAAGGCGGACGGCAAGGACCACGTCAGGCTCGCCTACGACACCTCCCGCTACACCGGCCCCACCCAGCACACCATCGGCCCCAACGACAACATCGCCCCGGTCACCGCCCTCATGGCCGACGAGGGGCGCCTGGACGCCTCCGACCACGGGCCCGCCGACCGCACCGCCGACCCCGCCGGGGACGCGGCCCGCGCGTTCGCCGCGCTGCTGCGCGAACGGGGCGTGAGCTGCGAGGGCGAGCCCGCCGAGGGCCGCGCCCCGGCCGGTGCCCGCCCGCTCGCCGCGGTCTCCTCGCCACCGCTGTCGGCGCTGGTCGAGCGGGCGCTGACCACCAGCGACAACGACATCGCCGAGGCCCTCGCCCGGCAGACCGCGCTCGCCTCCGGCCGCCCCGCGAGCTTCGAGGGCGCCGCGCAGGCCGTCACCGAGCGGCTGCGGCAGCTCGGTCTGCCCCTGGACGGCGCCCGTATCGCCGACGGCAGCGGCCTGGACCGCGCGGACGCCCTCTCCCCGGACCTCCTCGCCCGGCTCCTCGCACTGGCCGCCGACCCCCGCCGCCCCGCGCTGCGCCCGCTCCTCACGGGCCTGCCCGTGGCCGGATTCAGCGGCACCCTGCGCGGCCGCTACGGCGACGGGGCGGCGGGCCGCGGCCTCGTCCGCGCCAAGACCGGCACCCTCACCCGCGTCAACACCCTGGCCGGTACCGCGGTCGACGCCGACGGCCGCCTGCTGGCCTTCGCGTTCATGGCCAACGGCACCACCGACGCCGACGGCGCCCAGCGCGCCCTGGACCGGATGGCCTCGGCCGTGGCGGCCTGCGGCTGCCGCGGCTGAGGAGGACCGGGCCCGCCCGGGGTCTTCCCGCACCCCTGACCGCGAGCCGCGCGCACCACGTACCGTGAACCCATGACGAGCATCGGTGGTGCGGAGATGGTCGACTGGAAGCTCGCGGTGGCGACCGCGACCCGGCTCGTACGGCCCGGCCCGGAGGTCGGCCGGGACGAGGCGCGCGCCGTGGTCGCGGAGCTGCGGCGGCACGCGAAGACCTCGGAGGAGCACGTCCGTTCGTTCACGCGGATGACGCCGCCGGGCGCCGAGGGGGTAGGGGCGGCGGCCGACGACACCCCGGTGCTCGTCGTGGACCGCCCCGGCTGGATCAGGGCGAACGTCGCCGGCTTCCGGGCCGTGCTGGGCCCGCTGCTGGAGAAGATGCAGGAGAGGCGCGGAGCGGTGCCCGGGGGCGCCGTGCTGGGCGCGGTCGGCGGCAAGGTCACCGGCGTCGAACTGGGCATGCTGCTGTCGTTCCTGGCCTCCCGGGTGCTCGGCCAGTACGAGACCTTCGCCCCGGCGACGCGCGAGCTGCCCGGATCCGCCTCCGGCGGCGGCAGGCTGCTGCTGGTGGCCCCCAACATCGTCCACGTCGAGCGCGAACTGGAGGTGGCCCCGCACGACTTCCGGCTGTGGGTGTGCCTGCACGAGGAGACGCACCGCACCCAGTTCGCCGCGGTGCCCTGGCTGCGCGACCACATCGAGGGCGAGATCCAGACCTTCCTCGGCGAGACCGAGATCGACCCGGCGACCCTGCTGGAGCGGCTGCGCGAAGCGGCGCAGTCCTTCGCCGGGGGCAGGCCGGAGGCCGGCGCGGACGGCGAGGAGGGGCGCGGCGGGCGGAGCATCGTGGACCTGGTCCAGACCCCCGCCCAGCGTGAGATCCTGGGACGGCTCACCGCGGTGATGTCCCTGCTGGAGGGTCACGCCGACTACGTGATGGACGGGGTGGGGCCGCAGGTCGTGCCCACTGTCGCGGAGATCCGGGAGAAGTTCCAGCAGCGGCGCGCGAGCGGCGCGGGCCGCCTCGACGTGGCGCTGCGCAAGCTGCTGGGCCTGGACGCCAAGCTGCGGCAGTACCGCGACGGCGAGCGTTTCGTACGGGCCGTGGTCGAGGAGGTCGGCATGGACGGCTTCAACCGCGTGTGGACCTCGCCGAACACCCTGCCCACCAAGGCGGAGATCGCCAAACCGGCGGACTGGGTCGCGCGGGTGCACCGCCGCACCGACTCGTGAAGCGGATGCTCCACCTCCGGGTAGAACGCTTCCGTAATCACCCGTCCGAGGGAGCGTGAGCCCGGGGTGGGCGTGCGATGCTCGGGTAATGGCTCGCTTCTGTCACCATCGACGCACACAGCGTGACTGAGGCTCGTAGCTCGCGCAGCTCCGAACCATCTCCATATGGAACGATTGGACACACGGACATGGGTCCACATCCCGCGGTCGCCGCGATACGCCTGGCGGTCCGCCGCGTACTCCACGACGTCCTCACCTCCACCCCGCCCGCATCCGTTCCCCCCGCCCCCGCCGGAGGGGCTCCGCTCCGCCCCCTGGTCCTGGCCGCCTGTTCCGGCGGCGCCGACTCCATGGCCCTCGCCTCCGCGCTGGCCTTCGAGGCCCCGAGGCTCGGCGTCCGGGCCGGCGGGGTCACCGTCGACCACGGCCTGCAGCCCGGCTCCGACACCCGCGCCGCCGAGGTCGCCGAGCGGCTGCGCGTCCTCGGCCTCGACCCCGTGGAGAGCCTGAGCGTGGCCGTCGGCCGGGACGGCGGGCCCGAGGCCGCCGCCCGCGACGCCCGCTACGCCGCGCTCGACGCCGCCGCCGAGCGGCACGGCGCCGCCGCGGTCCTGCTCGGCCACACCCGCGACGACCAGGCCGAGACCGTGCTGCTCGGGCTCGCCCGCGGCTCCGGCATCCGCTCGCTGTCCGGCATGGCCTCCGCCTCCGGCACCGGCAACCGCTACCGCAGGCCCTTCCTCGGCCTGGACCGGCAGACCGCGCGCAAGGCGTGCCTCGTGCAGTCCCTGCCCGTCTGGGACGACCCCCACAACACCGACCCCGCCTACACCCGCTCCCGGGTCCGCCACGAGGCGCTGCCCGTCCTGGAGAAGGCCCTCGGCAAGGGCGTCGTCGAGGCCCTCGCCCGCACCGCCCAGCTCTCCCGGGACGACGCCGACGCCCTCGACGACTGGGCGGCCACGGTGGAGCCCTCCGTCCGTGACGAGTCCGGTGCCCTGGAGACCGCCAAGCTCTACGCCCTGCCGCCCGCCGTCCGCCGCAGGGTCCTGCGCCGCGCGGCCATCGCCGCCGGCTCCCCCGCCGGCTCGCTCTTCGCCCGCCACATCGAGGAGATCGACCGGCTCATCACCGGCTGGCGCGGCCAAGGTGCCATCAATCTGCCCGGTCGCGTCGCGGTCCGCAGGCAGGGTGGCAGACTGGTGCTCCGGCAGGGCTGAATCGAACTCGTGCGAACGGGGCTCGGCGGCCCGCGACTGCCGGACGAGCCGTAACCGAACGAGAGTGGCGCGGGTGGACGAGAAGGACATGGGCACCGACCTGAAGTCGGTGCTCATCACCAAGGAAGAGATCGACGCGAAGCTCGCCGAACTGGCGGCGAAGATCGACGCGGAGTACGCGGGCCGGGAGCTGCTCATCGTCGGTGTCCTCAAGGGCGCCGTGATGGTGA
The DNA here is from genome assembly GCF_042656465.1 of Streptomyces gamaensis. Classification (NCBI taxonomy): domain Bacteria; kingdom Bacillati; phylum Actinomycetota; class Actinomycetes; order Kitasatosporales; family Streptomycetaceae; genus Streptomyces; species Streptomyces gamaensis. The sequence continues at coordinate 60,512 of NZ_JBHSPB010000020.1, read as the reverse complement.
TGGCGGACCTGGCGCGTGCCCTGTCCACCCCCCTGACCATGGACTGGATGGCCGTCTCCTCCTACGGCGCGGGCACCCAGTCCTCCGGGGTGGTGCGGATCCTCAAGGACCTCGACACCGACATCAAGGGCAAGGACGTCCTGATCGTCGAGGACATCATCGACTCCGGCCTGACCCTGTCCTGGCTGCTGTCGAACCTGGGCTCCCGCGAGCCCGCCTCCCTCAACGTCGTCACGCTGCTGCGCAAGCCGGAGGCCGCCAAGGTCGCCATCGACGTCAAGTGGGTGGGCTTCGACATCCCCAACGAGTTCGTCGTCGGCTACGGGCTGGACTACGCGGAGAAGTACCGCAACCTGCCCTGTGTGGCCACGCTCGCGCCGCACGTCTACGGCGGCTGAGCCCCTCCCGCGAGGGCGGGCGGTACCGGCCGGCGGGAACTCTTCGCGGGTTTCCGCCGTTGGAGCAGGGGAAGGCGGGTTGGTTGACCGTCTGCGGCGGCGTCGGGTGACAATGCTGGGGTACCGTCCGAAGGTCAGTCTTTTTCAAGCTTTTCAAGGTCGAGCAGTACACCGTACGCACAGGCCCCCCGCACAAGGGGCAGCCGTGCCTCACTGTGGCAGGAGGGACGGGGCGCTCGGCGCCCCGTATGGATGGACGTGAAGCGCTACTTCCGTGGGCCGGTCATGTGGATCGTGCTGGCCGTCCTCGCCGTGGTCGTGTTGATGCAGGTCGTCGGCTCGTCCGGCGGCTACAAGTCGGTGGACACCAGCCAGGTCGTGAACGCGATCGCCAAGGACCAGGTGAAATCGGCCGAGCTGACGACCGGCGACGAGAACAAGATCAAGGTCGAGCTCAAGGACGGCTTCAAGGTCAAGGGCAGCGGCAAGATCCAGGCGAACTACATCGGCGACCAGGGCGTCGACCTCGCCAAGACGCTGCAGGCCAACGCCGAGAAGAACATGGTCCCGGACGGGTACAACGTCTCGACGTCGAAGCAGAACCCCTTCATCGGGGTGCTGCTCTCGCTGCTGCCGTTCGTCCTGATCGTCGTCGTGTTCCTGTTCCTGATGAATCAGATGCAGGGCGGCGGCTCCCGGGTGATGAACTTCGGCAAGTCCAAGGCCAAGCTCATCACCAAGGACACCCCGAAGACGACCTTCGCCGATGTCGCCGGTGCAGACGAGGCCGTCGAGGAGCTCCACGAGATCAAGGAGTTCCTCCAGGAGCCGGCCAAGTTCCAGGCCGTCGGCGCCAAGATCCCCAAGGGCGTGCTGCTGTACGGCCCGCCCGGTACGGGCAAGACGCTGCTCGCGCGCGCCGTCGCCGGCGAGGCGGGCGTGCCCTTCTACTCGATCTCCGGCTCCGACTTCGTCGAGATGTTCGTGGGTGTGGGTGCCTCCCGGGTCCGTGACCTGTTCGAGCAGGCCAAGGCCAACGCCCCGGCCATCGTCTTCGTCGACGAGATCGACGCCGTCGGCCGGCACCGCGGCGCGGGCCTCGGCGGCGGCCACGACGAGCGGGAGCAGACCCTCAACCAGCTGCTCGTCGAGATGGACGGCTTCGACGTCAAGGGCGGCGTCATCCTGATCGCCGCCACCAACCGGCCCGACATCCTCGACCCGGCGCTGCTGCGCCCCGGCCGCTTCGACCGGCAGATCGCCGTCGACCGCCCGGACATGCAGGGCCGGCTGGAGATCCTCAAGGTCCACCAGAAGGGCAAGCCGGTCGCCCCGGACGTCGACCTCTCGGCCGTCGCCCGCCGCACCCCCGGCTTCACCGGTGCCGATCTGTCCAACGTGCTGAACGAGGCCGCCCTGCTGACGGCCCGCAGTGACCGGAAGCTGATCGACAACGGCATGCTCGACGAGGCGATCGACCGCGTCGTGGCCGGTCCGCAGAAGCGGACCCGGATCATGAGCGACAAGGAGAAGAAGATCACCGCCTACCACGAGGGCGGTCACGCCCTGGTCGCGGCGGCGTCCCCGAACTCCGACCCGGTGCACAAGATCACCATCCTGTCCCGGGGCCGTGCGCTCGGCTACACCATGGTCCTGCCCGACGAGGACAAGTACTCCACCACGCGCAACGAGATGCTCGACCAGCTCGCCTACATGCTGGGCGGGCGCGCGGCCGAGGAGCTCGTCTTCCACGACCCGACCACGGGCGCGGCCAACGACATCGAGAAGGCCACCGCCACCGCCCGCGCGATGGTCACCCAGTACGGCATGACCGAGCGGCTCGGCGCGATCAAGTTCGGCTCGGACAACAGCGAGCCGTTCCTGGGCCGTGAGATGTCGCACCAGCGCGACTACTCGGAAGAGGTCGCGGCCCTGGTCGACGAAGAGGTCAAGAAGCTCATCGAGACCGCGCACAACGAGGCGTGGGAGATCCTCGTCGAGAACCGTGACGTCCTCGACAACCTGGTGCTGGCGCTCCTGGAGAAGGAGACGCTGAACAAGGAGGAGATCGCCGAGATCTTCAAGCACGTCGTCAAGCGGCCGCCGCGCCCGGCGTGGACCGGTTCCTCGCGCCGTATGCCCTCCACCCGGCCCCCGGTGCTCTCGCCCAAGGAGCTGGCCCCGAGCAACGGCGGAGTGAACATCGAGAAGGTCGAGCTCCCCGAGGACACCCGCCCGGAGAGCTGAGCCGCAGCTCCGTACCGCGAGCCGACCGGCCGGGAGCGTGTTCGAGCCCGGAATGGATGCCGCGTCACCCAGGTTATTAGCCTTGGTGGCGCGGCATCCCGCATTCCGGGGCCGAAGCCGGCTGTCCTTCCGTACGAGAGAACGAGGCAACTCCATGACCGACCCGGTGACGCTGGACGCCGAGCACACCATCGGCGACTTCGACGAGAAGCGGGCCGAGAACGCCGTCCGAGAGCTGCTCATCGCCGTGGGGGAGAACCCCGACCGGGAGGGCCTGCGGGAGACCCCCGCCCGAGTGGCGCGCGCGTTCAAGGAGATATTCGCCGGCCTGTGGCAGGAGCCGGAGGACGTGCTGACCACGACCTTCGACCTCGGGCACGACGAGATGGTGCTGGTGCGGGACATCGAGGTCTACAGCACCTGCGAGCACCACCTGGTGCCCTTCCACGGAGTGGCGCACGTCGGCTACATCCCGTCGACCACCGGCAAGATCACCGGACTGTCCAAGCTGGCCCGCCTCGTGGACGTCTACGCCCGCCGGCCGCAGGTCCAGGAACGGCTCACCACCCAGATCGCGGACTCGCTGATGGAGATCCTGGAGGCGCGGGGCGTGGTCGTGGTCATCGAGTGCGAGCACATGTGCATGTCCATGCGGGGCATCCGCAAGCCCGGCGCGAAGACCCTGACCTCCGCGGTCCGGGGCCAGCTGCGCGATCCCGCGACCCGCGCCGAGGCGATGAGCCTGATCATGGCCCGCTGAGCGCGGCCGGGCCCGGGGCAGGAAAAAGGCCCGCCGGAGCGGGCCGAAGGAGCGGGGCGTCTCACGCGCTGAGGCGGCTGCCCATCCACTGCAGAGTGCCGGGGATCTCACGGCGCCAGGTGTTGAAGTTGTGGCCGCCGCTCTCCAGGATCATCGACGACACCCGGGTGGGGTGCTGCTTGGCCAGGTCGATGAACTTCAGGGTGTCCTTGTAGTTGTGCTCACCCTGCTTGCTGCTGGTCACCAGCAGCGAGACGGGCGGCAGCGGCTTGTTCTGCAGCCGCCACATCAGGTCGTTCTCCTGCTCCAGCTTCTTGCTGCCGCCGAAGAGGTCACCGGTGGTGGGGTCCTGCAGCGCCTTGTAGTAGCCGGACAGGGCGGCCGCCGCACCGTAGGAGTCGGGGTGGCGCAGGGCGAACTTCAGGGCGCAGTAGCCGCCGGTCGAGTCGCCGATCATGCCCCAGTTCGCGGGCTTCAGGCCGATCCGGTACTGCTGGGACAGGGCCTTGCGCAGGTCCTTGACGAAGAAGGTCTCGCTCTGCGGGCCGTTCGGTATGTCGACGCACTCGGTGTCCCGGGGCGGGGCGACGGTCGGCCGCATCATCACGAGGATGGTGGGCTGCATCTTCTTCTCCTTGGCCAGCTTGTGCGCGACCTGCGGGTAGTGCAGCCCCTTGATGAGGGCCTCCGCGGTGCCCGGGTAGCCGGTCAGGACGACCGAGGCGGGAAAGCTGCGGTGCGCGTACTCCGGCTGGAAGTACTCGGGCGGCAGGTACACATAGGCGGGGCTGGCGATCTTCGACTCGGTGCCCTGGATGTTGACCTGCTCGATGCGGCCGGCGACCCGGGCCACCGAGGCGCGCGGGACGTTCACCAGCTGGATCCCTTTGACCTGCACCTGCTTGGCGCCCGCGCTGTGGTCGACCACCACGCCCTGCTCCTGCTCCTGGCCGAAGAGGTCCGCCCACGAGGCGTAGAAGCCGAAGGAGTAGTTCGCGTACAGGCCGATCGCCGCGAACAGGGTCAGCTGGGTGACGAGAAGCATGCCGATCCGGCCGAGAACGGACCCGGCGGTCCGCTTCCCCAGCCGGGGCCAGAGCCAGACCGTCAGAGCGAAGAGCACGAGCGCCGCTATGGCGGCCAACAGCAGAACTGTCTTGCTGGTGAGACCCATGAGGTGCTTTCTGACCGGGCGCCCCGGTCCCCCGGGTCGCGGAATGGTTACTTCTTTCCGGGCGCGGCCCAGGCGGAACCTCAACCCCGAAACCGTCGTCCTACAGGGCGCACATTGTCCGGGACCTGCCGCCAAGCACGGTGCGGGCCCACTCGACAGGACGACGGGAAGAGATGTCTGTCAGGGTAGATGGCAAAAAGTCCGACGGGGTTCCCCAGCGAACCAAACCCAAGTGGCTGTCGGTGCTTGCGCGTATCGTCAAGGGACCGAAGCCCGAGAACGTGCCTGCCGTCGTGGGTACGGTCGCGGCCGTCATCGGTCTGCTGGACATCGCGGCCGGCGTCATTCCCCGTTTCCGGATCAGCCGGGTGCACCACGTCGCCGAGCTGCTGCCGGGTGCCGTGACCTCCTTCGCCGCCGCGGCCTCGATCGTGGTCGGCATCCTGCTGCTGATGCTCGCGCACGGCCTCAAGCGGGCCAAGCAGCGGGCCTGGCTGGCGGCCGTGGTGGTGCTTCCCGTCGGTGCCGCCGCCCATCTGCTCTACCGCCACTCGCCGGCCGGCGCGGTCATCTCCCTGCTGCTCTTCGCCTACCTCGTGCGGCACAAGAAGGCCTTCTCCGCGCTGCCGGACCCGCGCAGCCGCTGGAAGGCGCTCGCCAACTTCGTGCTCATGGGCGGCGCGAGCTTCGCTCTCGGCTGGCTGATCGTCGGCTCGCACCCGGACCAGATGATCGGCGACCCGCCGGTGCGGGAGCAGATCGAGCACGTGGTCTGGGGTCTGTTCGGCTTCGAGGGCTCGATCCGCTACACCGACAACGTCGACTACACCGTCGGCTACTCCCTGGGCGCCCTCGGTCTGCTGACCGTCGCCACCACCGCCTTCCTGGCCTTCCGGCCCGAGCACCCGGCGGCCGTCCTCACCGAGGAGGACGAGGACCGGCTGCGCGAGCTGCTCGCCAAGCACGGCGAGCGGGACTCGCTGGGCCACTTCGCGCTGCGCCGCGACAAGAGCGTGGTCTTCTCGCCCAGTGGCAAGGCGGCCGTCTCCTACCGCGTGGTCTCCGGGGTGATGCTCGCCAGCGGTGACCCGATCGGTGATGTCGAGGCGTGGCCGGGCGCGATCGAGCAGTTCATGGAGCTCGCCAAGCGCCACTCCTGGACCCCCGCCGTCGCCGGATGCAGCGAGACCGGTGGCGAGGTGTGGACCCGCGAGACCGGGCTGGACGCCCTGGAGATGGGCGACGAGGCCATCGTCGACGTGGCCGACTTCAGCCTGACCGGGCGCGCGATGCGCAACGTCCGCCAGATGGTCAAGCGCATCGAGCGCAACGGCTACTCCACCAAGGTGCGGCGCGTCGGCGATCTCTCGCCCGAGGAGCTGGCGGTCGTCCAGGAGGCGGCGAACGCCTGGCGCGACACCGAGGAGGAGCGCGGCTTCTCCATGGCGCTCGGCCGCATCGGCGACCCGAAGGACCTGGACGCGATCATCGCGACCGCCCACAGGGACCCGGAGGAGGGCGAGGAGGCCCCCTTCGGCGACCTCAAGGCCATGCAGCACTACGTGCCGTGGGGCAAGGACGGCTCCTCGCTGGAGCTCATGCGCCGTGACCGCAGCGCGGACCCGGGCATGAACGAGCTGCTGATCGTGGCCTTCCTGCAGGCCGCCCCCGAGCTGAAGATCACGCGGCTGTCGCTGAACTTCGCGTTCTTCCGCTCGGCACTGGAGCGCGGCGGCAAGCTGGGCGCGGGCCCGGTGGTGCGGATGCAGCGCGCGGTGCTGGTCTTCCTCTCGCGCTGGTTCCAGATCGAGTCGCTGTACAAGTTCAACGAGAAGTTCCGGCCGCGCTGGGAGCCGCGTTTCGTGGTCTTCCCCAACAACCGCGACCTGCCGCGGATCGGCTTCGCGATGATGCAGGCGGAGGGCTTCCTGACGCTGTCCATGCCGCGCCCCTGGCGGCGCCGCCCGTCCGTGCCGAAGCCGTGCGTGCACGAGGACGAGCAGGTCTCGCCCGCCGAGGTCACGCGGGCCGCGTGACGGCCTGCCGATAGCCGTGCGACGCACGGCCTCTCGCCCCCTTGAGCCCCGTCCGCCGACCGGCGGGCGGGGCTCAGGCGTGTCGTGGGCCGCGGCCGGAGTGCGCCGCCCGCGTCCGTGCGCCCGCCCTGTGCGCGCGGTGCGCGGACCCGGGCCGGGGCGGGGCGGTGCGCTCTCCACGGCACGCCCTAGGCTGTGGTCATGAGTACCTTGCGTGGTCGATTCGGGCCCGTCGGTCTGCCGGAGTGGGGCCGCTGTGCGGTGATGGGCGTGGTCAACGTCACGCCGGATTCGTTCTCCGACGGCGGCCGCTGGTTCGACACCGAGGTGGCGGTCAAGCGGGGGCTGGACCTGGTCGCCGGCGGCGCCGATCTGGTCGACGTGGGCGGCGAGTCCACGCGCCCGGGGGCCGCGCGGGTGGACGAGGCCGAGGAACTGCGCCGGGTGGTCCCGGTGGTGCGGGGGCTGGCCGAGGAGGGCGTGGTGGTGTCGGTGGACACCATGCGCGCCTCGGTCGCGGAGGCGGCCGTCGCGGCGGGCGCGCGGCTCGTCAACGACGTCAGCGGCGGGCTCGCGGACCCGGCCATGGTGCCGGCGGTGGCCGCGGCCGGGGTGCCGTTCGTGGTGATGCACTGGCGCGGTTTCAGCGCCGGCATGAACAGCCGCGCGGTCTACGGGGACGTGCTCGGCGAGGTGGTCGCCGAGCTGCGGCAGCGGCTGGACGCGGTGGTGGCGGGCGGTGTGGACCCGGGGCGGATCGTCGTCGACCCGGGCCTGGGTTTCGCGAAGAACGCCGAGCACGACCTGGCGTTGGTCGCCGGGCTGGGCCGGTTCCGCCGCGAACTGGGGCTGCCGGTGCTGGTGGCCGCCTCCCGCAAGCGCTTCCTGGGCCGGGTGCTGGCCGGCGGCTCGGAGGAGGTGCCGCCCGCCCGGGAGCGGGACGCCGCGACGGCGGCGGTGAGCACGCTCGCAGCGCGTGAGGGCGCCTGGGCGGTGCGGGTGCACGAGGTACGGGCGAGCGCGGACGCGGTACGGGTCGTACAGGCCGTGCGGGAGGCGGCAGCGGCGGGGACCGAGGGGTGCGGGTGAGCACCGCCCGTACGGACAGCGAGCGGGTCGAGCTGGCCAACACCGCGCTGTACGAGGCGGTGGAGCGCGGCGACACGGTGGCGATGGGCCGGCTGTGGCTGGACGACCCGGACACCGAGGTCTCGTGCGTGCACCCGGGCTGGCCGGTGCTGCGGGGGCGCGGCGAGGTGCTGCGCTCGTACGCGCTGATCATGGCGAGCACCGACTACATCCAGTTCTTCCTCACGGACGTCGAGGTGTCGGTGGCCGGTGACACCGCGCTGGTGACCTGTACGGAGAACATCCTCAGCGGCGGCCCGGCCGAGGAGGAGGGCGAGCTGGGGCCGCTGGTGGGGCAGCTGGTCGTGGCGACGAATGTCTTCCGGCGGGTGCGCGGGCAGTGGAAGGTGTGGTCGCACCACGGCTCCCCGGTGCTGGCGGGGCGCGAGGAGGAGGACGGGGGCGACGAGGAGGACGACGCGGACGGGCCCGGTTCGTGATCACTCGTTCGGGCTGTTCGGCAGGTGGGTAGGGGTGGGGCACGGGTTCGCGGGGCAAGCGCGCCGTGAGCCGTGCGGCCGGGCCGGTGCCCTGGCCACGCCTTGTCGAAAGCGCCCGAATGTGCCCGTGAATGTCGGTGGATGTCCGGAGATTTCTGCGGCATCGGCCTGCGTCCATGTGCGAGTGGTGTCACTGCTCGCAGGTAGATTCGAAGGCGGATACCCGACCGACGTCGGGGACGGGCGGTGCGCCGACGTGTGTCGGCGCGCACGCGCACACCGACGACCAGCAGGAGTGATTCGTGTGGACCGTGTCGCGCTGCGCGGCCTGAAGGCCCGTGGGCACCACGGGGTCTTCCCCCGGGAACGCGAGGAGGGCCAGACCTTCATCGTGGACCTGGTGCTCGGCCTGGACACCCGGCCCGCGGCGGCCGACGACGACCTCACGAAGACCGTGCACTACGGCGTCGTGGCGGAGGAGGTGGCCGGCATCGTCCAGGGCGAGCCCGTCGATCTCATCGAGACCCTCGCCGAGCGGATCGCCCGCCAGTGCCTGAAGCACGAACCGGTGCAGGAGGTCGAGGTCACCGTGCACAAGCCGGACGCCCCGATCACCGTGCCCTTCGACGACGTGACGATCACTATCACCCGGAGCCGAGTATGAGCAGCAGCGACCCGACCGTGCAGCCGGTGCCCGCCTCCGTGGTGGAACAGGTGGACGCCGCCGATGTGACCCTGAGCAACCCCAAACGGGCCGTGATCTCCCTGGGCAGCAATCTCGGCAACCGCCTGGAGACCCTCCAGGGCGCGATCGACGCCCTGGAGGACACCCCGGGGCTGCGGGTGAAGGCCGTCTCCCCGGTCTACGAGACCGAGCCGTGGGGCGTCGAGGCCGGCTCGCAGCCCTCGTACTTCAACGCGGTCGTCCTCGTGCGGACGACCCTCCCGCCGGACTCGCTGCTGGAGCGCGGCCACGCCATCGAGGAGGCCTTCGAGCGCGTGCGGGACGAGCGCTGGGGGCCGCGCACCCTCGACGTCGACATCGTCGCCTACCAGGACGTGATCTCCGACGACCCGGCGCTGACCCTGCCCCACCCCCGGGCGCACGAGCGCGCCTTCGTGCTCGCGCCCTGGCACGACGTGGACCCCGAGGCCGTGGTGCCCGGCCGGGGCGCGGTCGCCGAGCTGCTGGCCGGAATCGGCCTGAACGGCGTGGAGGCGCGCACGGACTTGGAACTCCGGCTGCCCGAATAGGCGTTGGGGCGGGTGGTCCCCGTGCGCCGCAAGTGCGGACGGCGGGACGGGGGATGCAGGGGGAGACCGAGGGACGGTTGAGGATCGGATGAGGAAGAGGGGCGACGGCGTCGTGTTCCGTGCCACCCGGGAGCGGTTCCCGGCCCCGTGCGCGAGCCGGGGAGGAGCGAGCCGGTGAAGCAGCTGCGGGTCAGGGTGCTGGTCGGCCTGTTCATCGTGGCCGGGGTGCTGGCCTGGGCCGGTGCCCGGCTGTGGGACGCCTTCGGCACCCTGCCGAGCGTCCCGGTGGCCGCGCCCGTCGTGCTGGCGGTCATCGCGGTGATCATCGCGGCGACGGCGTTGTCGCTGCGCGCCAGGCTTCGGGCCCAGCGCGAGCGGCGCCCCGGCGCCAAGGGGGTCGACCCCCTGGTGGCCGCCCGCTCGGTGGTCTTCGGCCAGGCCAGCGCCCTGGTGGCGGCGGTGGTCTCCGGCGCGTACGGCGGGGTGGGGGTCTTCCTCCTCATCGCCGGGCTGGACGCCACGGGCCGCCGCGACCAGGCGATCTACGCCGGTGCCTCGGTGCTGGCGGGCGCGGGCGTGATAGCGGCCGCCCTCTTCCTGGAGCGGGTCTGCCGGCTCCCCGAGGACGACGACGAGGACCACGGGGGGCCGGGGACGGCGCGGGCGTAGGGCCGGCACGTCCGGCACGTCCGGTGTGCCTGCCGGGCGGTGGCGCGCTTCCTGTGGTGCCGGGTGGGCTCGGGCCGCTGGCGCCGTTCGGGGGCCGGGCTGCGCCGGAAGCGCGTGCGGCCGGGGGCCGCGCCGCGTCCCGTACACCTGCTGCGGGCAGCAGTTCCGGCCCCGGGCCGCCGCGTCCCGTACGCCCGCCGGAGCGCGGGGCGCTGTACGCCCTCCGCCCGTACACCTGCCGCAGGGCTGCCGGGCCGTTTCCGGCCACGGGACTGCGCGGCGCCCCGTCGCGGCCGCTACACCCCGGAGACGGTCTCCAGCTCCACCTCGGCGCGGGACGCGCCCCGCGCGTCCGCGTCGATGGAGCGGCGCAGCGCCTCGTGCAGGCGGGCCGGGGTGAGGACGCCCAGGAAGCGGTCGCCGTGCTCGCTGTCGAGGACGGCGATCCAGCCGGCGTCGTGCTGGAGCATGCTGCTGAACGCCTGCTTGAGGGAGGCACCCACGGGCAGCCAGGCGTCCATGCGCCGCGAACGGTCGCCGACGGTGCCGTCGGCCCCGGCGGTGAGCGACTCGGCGGACACCCAGCCGTGCAGCCGGCCGGCGTCGTCCAGGACGACGGCCCAGCGCGCGCCCTCGGCGGCCAGGCGCGCGGCGGCCGGGGCGGCGCGGTCCTCCAGCCGGACGACCGGGGGCGCCTCCAGGTCACCGGGCTCGATGGGGGTGACCGAGAGCCGCTTCAGGGCCCGGTCGGCGCCCACGAAGTCGGCCACGTACGGCGTGGCGGGGGCGCCCAGGACGACCGTGGGCGCGTCGAACTGCGCGATGCGCCCCTCTCCGTAGACCGCGATACGGTCGCCGAGGCGGACGGCCTCCTCGATGTCGTGGGTGACGAACAGCACCGTCTTGCGCACCTGGGACTGAAGCCGCAGGAACTCGTTCTGCAGCCGCTCGCGCACCACCGGGTCGACCGCGCCGAACGGCTCGTCCATCAGCAGCACCGGCGGGTCGGCGGCCAGCGCCCGGGCCACGCCCACCCGCTGCCGCTGCCCGCCCGACAGCTGTTCGGGGTAGCGGCCGCCGTGGACGGCCGGGTCGAGGCCGACGAGGTCGAGCAGTTCGGCGGCGCGGGCGCGGGCCTTCTTCCTCGGCCAGCCCAGCAGATGGCAGACGGTCGCGGTGTTGTCGAGCACGGTCCGGTGCGGGAAGAGGCCGACCTGCTGGATGACGTAACCGATGCGGCGGCGCAGCCGGACGGGGTCGACGGCCGTGATGTCCTCCCCGTCGAGCAGGATTCTGCCGCTGGTGGGCTCGATCAGCCGGTTGACCATCTTCATGGTGGTGGTCTTGCCGCAGCCGGAGGGGCCGACGAGCGTGACGAGCTCGCCCTCCGCCACGTGGAAGGACAGGTCGTCCACAGCGGTCGTGCCGTCGGCGTAGCGCTTGGTGACGTGCTCGAAGCGGATCATGGGTCCCCATTCTGGCCGTACTGTCCCCGGACATTGTCGCCGCTGTGTGGCGCCCCGAGTCGAATGTCAGTGCCCGGGGTTAGGGTCGCTGGTAACGGACAGGCCCAACGCCAGGGGGAGGTGCGGGCACATGGCGGACCGGAACTGCCTGATCAGCAATGAGTGGGTCTGCGGGGAGTATCTGCGCACCCGCGGCGACGAGCTCGTCGACGCGACGCTCCAGCACGTCGGCATCACCGTCGTCTCGGTGGGCCTGGGGCTGGCCGTGGCCTTCCCGCTCGCGCTGCTCGCCCGCCGCCGGCGCGCCTTCGCCGGCCCGGTGCTGGGCCTGACCACCGTGCTCTACACGGTGCCGTCGCTGGCGATGTTCTCGCTGCTGGTGCCGGTCTTCGGGCTGTCGGCGTCGGTGGTGGTCACAGGCCTGGTGCTCTATTCGCTGACGATCCTCGTGCGGAACATCCTGGCCGGGCTCGCCGCCGTCCCGGAGGAGGCCCGCGAGGCGGCGCGCGGCATGGGGTACGGGCCGGTGCGGCTGCTGTTCGCGGTGGAGCTCCCGCTCGCGCTGCCCGCGCTGATGGCCGGCCTGCGGATCACCACGGTCTCCACCGTCTCGCTCACCACGGTGGGCGCGATTCTGCACTACGGCGGCCTGGGCAATCTCATCTACGAGGGCATGCACAGCTACTTCAAGGCGCAGGTGCTCACGGCGTCGGTGCTGTGCGTGGTGCTCGCGGTCGGGGCGGACCTCCTGCTGCTGCTCGTCCAGCGGCTGCTGACTCCGTGGACCCGCGCGGGCCGTACGGACCGTCCGCGCCGGGCGGGACGGTCCGGCCGGGTGCCGGCCGGGGAAGGGGCGGTGTGATGGGAGTCGTCGGACGCACCTGGGACTGGCTGTCCACCTCCGCCCACTGGAGCGGTGAGGGCGGTGTGTGGCAGCGGCTGGGGGAGCACCTGTTCCTGACGGCGGTGTGCCTGGCCGTGGCCTGCGCCCTGGCGCTGCCGGTGGCCGTGTGGCTCGGCCACATCGGGCGGGGCGGCGCGCTGGCGGTCAACATCTCCAACGCGGGCCGCGCGGTCCCGACCTTCGCGGTCCTGGTGCTGTTGCTGCTCAGCCCGCTGGGCAGTTACGGGTCGCTGCCCGTCGTCGTCGCGCTCGTGCTCTTCGCGATCCCGCCGCTGCTCACCAACGCCTATGTCGGCATGCGCGAGGTCGACCGGGACGTGGTGGAGGCCGCGCGCGGCATGGGGATGACGGGCCGTCAGCTCCTGACCGGGGTGGAGCTGCCGCTGGCCTTCCCGCTGATCGCGACCGGGGTGCGCAGCGCCGCCGTGCAGGTCGTGGCCACGGCCGCGCTCGCCGCGCTGCCCGGGGGCGGTGGCCTCGGCCGCGTCATCACGGCCGGTTTCCGGCTCACCGACACCGCCCAGGTCGTCGCGGGCGCACTGCTGGTGGCCGTGCTGGCGCTGCTGGTCGAGGGAGCGCTCGTCCTCCTGCAGCGGCTGCTGGACCCGCTGCGCCGCCGCCCGGCACGCATACCGGGCGCTCCGGGTGGCATGTGAGACGTAAGGGGCCGGCGGCAGCCTCCCGGCCCGTACCGGAGCGCACCACAGCGCGTCACGCACCACAGCACGTCATGCACGTCAGCACGTCACGCACGTCGAAGGACGGAGTTCCCATGAGCCAGACCCCACGCCGCGCGCGGATCACCCGTGCCCTGTCGGCGGCCGCCTGCGCGGCCGTGCTGACGGCGGGTCTCGCCGCGTGCGGCGGCGACAGCCTGGAGAAGTCGGGCGGAGGCGGGAGTTCCGCGAAACCGGGGGAGGGATCCCTGGTGATCGGGTCGGCTTCCTTCACCGAGTCCCGGATCCTCTCCGAGATATACGCGAGGCTGTTGAAGGACGCCGGATATTCGACCTCGATCCAGACCGTCGACGCGCGTGAGCTGTACGAACCGGCGCTGGAGAAGGGCGAGATCGATGTCGTCCCGGAGTATGCGGCGACCCTCGCCGAATTCCTGAACAAGAAGCAGAACGGCAAGGACGCGCCGCAGGTCGCCTCCGCCGACGCCCGGGCCACCGTCGAGGCCCTGCGCAAACTCGCCGAACCACGCGGCCTGAAGGTGCTGGAAGCGGGTTCGGCAGTCGACCAGAACGCCTTCGCGGTGACCCGGGAGTTCGCGGAGAAACACCAGCTCAAGACCCTTTCCGACCTCGGCGGTTCGAAGGAGCCGGTCAAGCTCGCGGCGGGCGACGAATGCGCGCAGCGGCCGTACTGCCGGCCGGGGCTGCAGAAGGTCTACGGCATCGATGTCACGGGCATCGACCCGCTGGACGTCGGCAGCACGCAGGCCAAGCAGGCCGTCAAGGAGGGCAAGGACCAGATGGTCCTGGTCACGACCACCGACGCCACCCTCGGCCAGTTCGGGCTCGTCCTGCTGGAGGACGACAAGAAGCTGCAGAACTCCGACAACGTGCTGCCCGTGGTGAATGCGAAGAAGGCCGGTTCACCGAGGATCGCGGAGGCGCTCGGCAAGCTCACCAAGGTACTGACCACGGCCGATCTGACAGAACTCAACAAGAAGGTCGACGCGGAACGGCGCAGGCCCGCGGAGGTGGCCGCCGACTACCTCAAGCACAAGGGCCTGCTGAAGAACTGATCCGGCGTAGGCGATAAATAAGATCAAGGGAAGAGTTCCGTGGCGGAGTCCCCGTCCCGTGGCAACGCACGGTAAGTTTCAGGCCATGCCACGAGGACGCCATCGCCATTCGCCATCCCTGCACAGGCTCCTTCCCGCCGTGACGGTCGCCGCGACCTCGGTCGTCTGCGCCGCCGGCACCTGGCTGGTGGAGGAGACCGTCCTCATCAGATCCCTCGCGGCGGCCGCCTCCGCCACCGCGGTGATCGGCTCCGTGCTGCTGCGCCGCTGGGACCGGGCCGCGGGCCGGCAGGTCGCCAGGCTGACGGCGGCTCAGACGCGCGAGGAGTGGAAGGCCGAGGAGCGCGTCGCCGAGCTGGAGACGGAGCTGGAGGAGCAGCGGGCGTCCCGGAGCCGGGTGGAGGGCAAGCTGCGCGCCAAGCGTGCCGAGCTGGCCCGGCTGCGCACCGAGCACGCCGATCTGCTGCGGCGTTACGCGACCGCGGAGGCCGAGCGCGCCGACGCCCTGGAGGACCGGCGGCTCGCCCGCACCTCCGCGTCGTCGGACGCGAAGGCCCCGGCGCCCGCGCCGGAGTCCGCCGACAGCGGGTCCGCCCCGCTCACCGGCGTCACCCCGGCCGCGTACCGCAAGGCCGCCGACGCCCTGCGCGAGCTGGAACGCAAGGCGGAGCAGCGGCAGAGGAAGGGTGACGGGGGCGGGTCCGTGACGGCCGGTGCCGGTTCGGCCCCCGGCACGGACGGGGCCGGCGCCCGCGCCCGTACGGAACAGGGCGCGGCGGACGCGGACAAGGCACCGCGCCCGGAGGCGAAGGCCGCGCCCGGCAAGCGTGCCGTCGCCGTGGCCGTACCGCCGCAGGCCGAGGCGTCCCGCGCGGCGTCCCGTGCCCAGGGCGGCTTCGACTTCTTCGGAAACCAGGGCAAGCCCCTGTCGCCGAAGCCGGTCGAGGAGACCGACCTCGCGGACGTCGTCGGCGAGGAGGCGCTGGCCGAGCGCGAGCGGGCCGCCGGGGCCGACGGCGCGGACTCCGCCGTCATCGACCTGACCGCGCACGACGAGACCGAGCAGATCGACGTGGCGCGGCTGCGCGGCGCGGCCTCGTAGCCCGCGCACCGGCACCCTCGTGCGACAGCCCCGGCGCGGACCCGCGCCGGGGCTGTCGGCCGCTCGTCCTTACTTGTCGATGTCGTTACTTGTCGATGTCGCCGACGACGAAGAACATCGAGCCCAGGATCGCCACCATGTCCGCGACGAGCGTGCCCGGCAGCAGCTCCGTCAGCGCCTGGATGTTGTTGAAGGACGCCGAGCGCAGCTTCAGCCGGTACGGGGTCTTCTCGCCCTTGGAGACCAGGTAGTAGCCGTTGAGGCCGAGCGGGTTCTCCGTCCAGGCGTAGGTGGCGCCCTCCGGGGCCTTGAGCACCTTGGGCAGCCGCTGGTTGATCGGGCCGGGCGGCAGCGCGGCCAGCCGCTCCAGGCACGCGTCCGCCAGGTCCAGGGAGTTGTGGGTCTGCTCCAGCAGGCACTCGAAGCGGGCCAGACAGTCGCCCTCCCGGCGCGTGACGACCTTCAGGGTGTCCGCCAGCTCGCCGTAGGCCAGGTACGGCTCGTCACGGCGCAGGTCGAAGTCGACGCCGGAGGCGCGCGCGATGGGGCCGCTCACCCCGTACGCGTGCACCGTCGCGGGCGTGAGCACGCCGACGCCGCGCGTACGGCCGCGGAAGATCTCGTTGCCGAGGACGAGCCGGTCGTAGACGTCCATACGGGAGCGGACCTCGGCCACCGCGTGCCGGGCGCGGCCGAGCCAGCCCGCGGGCAGGTCCTCCTTCAGACCGCCGACCCGGTTGAACATGTAGTGCATCCGGCCGCCGGAGACCTCCTCCATCACCGTCTGCAGCTCCTCGCGCTCGTGGAACGCGTGGAAGACAGGGGTGATGCCGCCGAGTTCGAGGGGGTACGAGCCGAGGAACATCAGGTGGTTGAGGACCCGGTTCAGCTCGGCGAGCAGCGTGCGCGTCCACACCGCCCGCTCGGGGACCTCCATGCCGAGCATCCGCTCCACGGCCAGGACGACGCCGAGCTCGTTGGAGAAGGCCGACAGCCAGTCGTGGCGGTTGGCGAGCATGATGATCTGGCGGTAGTCGCGCGCCTCGAACAGCTTCTCCGCGCCGCGGTGCATATAGCCGATCACCGGCTCGGCCTGCCGGATCCGCTCGCCGTCGAGGACGAGCCGCAGCCGCAGCACACCGTGCGTGGACGGGTGCTGCGGGCCGATGTTGAGCACCATGTCGGTGCTCTCCGCCGCGCCGCCGATGCCGACTGTCGTCTCCGTCATGGGCAGTAGTGTCTCAGCCGCCGGGCCCGGGGCCGCCCCCGGCGGCCCCGAGCAGTCCCGCGCACGCCGCACCCACCGGCTGTACGAGCCAGCCGAAGCCGCCGAGCCCCGTGGGCGCGGTCAGCTCGGCCGCCTCACCGGCCGCCGCCAGCGCCCGTACGTACCCGGCCGGATCCGTCGAGGCCAGCGCGAGCGGGGGGCGGCGGCCGTGCACACCGAGCTCGCGCAGGGCCGCGCGCTGCGTCAGCACCCGGCTGCCGGGCCCCGCGCACGCGTCCAGCGCGACGTGCGCGGTGATGTCGCACGAACCGTCCGGCACCGGCCGTACCTCCCTGCCCCCGCGGAACCCGGTGAGCGTGCCGAACGGCGGGCGGGCCGCGCGCTCGTGCGCGTAGTCCACGGCCACGGCCAGCCCCGCGCGCAGCGAGGCCACCGCCCGCGACCAGGCGGCGTCGCGCGGATGCCCGATCTCGGCGCGGGTGCCCGGGGCCGCGCCGTCGAGCGGCCACCAGCGGGCGAGCCAGTCGGCGTCCGCGCCGGTCACCGGCCCGCCCGGCAGCTCCTCGCCGTCCCGTTGCACGTACACCAGCCGCGCCACGCCCTCGGCGTCCGTCTCGGCGACGTCGACGGGCACGTTGTCCAGCCACTCGTTGGCGAACAGCAGCCCCTCGACGCCGGAGGGGATCCCGTCGAGCCAGACGACGCGCTCGTCCAGCCCGTCCGGCCGTCCGGCGCGTTCCACGGCGTACGGGCGCAGCCGCGCGGCGAGTGAGGGCGGGGTGTGCGCGAGCACCGCGGTGATCAGTTCGCCCCGGCCCGCGCCGACGTCGGTGAACGCCAGTTCCGCCGGGTGCCCGAGGGCCGCGTCGACGCGGCGCAGCAGGGCGGCGACCGCACCGGCGAAGACCGGCGAGGCGTGCACCGAGGTACGGAAGTGCCCGGCGGGGCCCTCGGGGCGCAGGTAGAAGCCCTCCGGTCCGTAGAGCGCGGCCTCGGTCGCCTCCCGCCAGGTCCTGGTACCGCGCGGGCCGTCCGCCGCCTTCACTGCCCCCGCCGTCGTTCCGCTTGCCATGTCCACACGCTAAGCGCCCCGCGCGGACGGCACGCATCCACCTTGGGGAGTAGAGGGGGGTGCGAGGGATCGATCGCCGGGTTGACCCCGGCACGTGGGTGGCGTGCCTACGCTGGGTGACGTGCAGCGCATCTACGACTTTCTCCGCAGGCACCCGACGGGTGTCGACACGTTCTGGGCTGTGCTGCTGCTCGGGCTGACCTGGCTGACGATCGTGGCCGAGGCGTCGGTCGAGCACGGGAGTGCCGTCACGGCCGCCGTCATGGCGGTCGTGCTGTGCACCGCGGTGGCGCTGCGCCGTCGTGCCCCCGAGAAGACGCTGCTGCTGGTGACCGCCGCCGGAGTGGTCCAGCTGGCCGTGAATTCCTCGCCGACCCTGGCGAACTTCGCGATGCTCGTCGTCATCTACACCGTGGCCTCCGGCCACACCCGCTGGGCCTCCCGCTTCGCCCTGGGCGCCGGGCTCCTCGCGCCCGCGCTCGCCCAGCTGCGCTGGCCGAGCCCCCATCAGTCGCTGGGCGGCCAGGCGCTGCTCACGGTCTTCCTGACCGTCCCGTTCGTGCTGGCCTGGGTGCTGGGCGACTCGATGCGCACCCGGCGCGCGTACTGGGCGCAGCTGGAGGAGCGGGCCGGGCGCCTGGAGAAGGAGCGCGAGCAGCAGGCCCGGATGGCCGTGGTCGCGGAGCGGGCGCGCATCGCGCGCGAGCTGCACGACGTCGTCGCGCACAACGTCTCGGTCATGGTCGTCCAGGCCGACGGCGCCGCGTATGTGCTGGACGCCGCGCCCGACCAGGCCAAGCAGGCGCTGGAGACGATCTCCGGGACCGGGCGGCAGGCCCTGGCCGAGATGCGGCGGCTGCTGGGCGTGCTGCGCACCGAGGACGGCGGCGAGGGCGGCGAGTACGTGCCGCAGCCCGACGTCGAGCAGATCGGCGAACTCATCGAGCAGGTGCGCGGCGCCGGGCTGCCGGTGGACTACCAGGTCGAGGGCGCCCCCCGGTCGCTGCCCAGCGGGGTGGAACTGACCGCCTACCGCATCGTGCAGGAAGCGCTCACCAACACCCGCAAGCACGGCGGGCCGGACGCCGGGGCCAGCGTCCGGCTCACCTACTTCGACGACGGGCTCGGCCTGCTCGTCGAGGACGACGGCCGCGGCGCGCAGCAGGAGCTGTACGAATCGGGCGGTGCCGACGGGATGGGACACGGGCTGATCGGCATGCGGGAGCGTGTCGGCATGGTCGGGGGCACGCTGGACGCCGGGCCCCGGCCGGGCGGCGGCTTCCGCATCAGCGTGCTGTTGCCGATCAAGCCGGGCGGGGCCTGAACGCCGGTGCTCCGGGCGGCATGGCCGACGGAGACGGCAGGGCATCATCCGGCCGGGTCGGCAGAGCAGAATGAGGCGGTCGGGAAGATCGAGAACTTGAGGGAAGGGACCTCCGTATGTCGATCCGAGTCATGCTCGTCGACGACCAGGTGCTGCTGCGCACCGGCTTCCGCATGGTGCTGGCGGCCCAGCCCGACATGGAGGTCGTCGCCGAGGCCGGGGACGGTGCGGAAGCGCTGGAGATCCTGCGCGGCACCCGGGTCGACGTGGTCCTGATGGACGTGCGCATGCCCAGGCTGGACGGGGTGGAGGCCACCCGCCGCATCTGCGGCCGGGAGAACGCCCCGAAGGTGCTGATCCTGACCACCTTCGACCTCGACGAGTACGCGTTCTCCGCGCTCAAGGCCGGGGCCAGCGGCTTCATGCTCAAGGACGTGCCGCCGGGCGAACTGCTCGGCGCCATCCGCGCCGTGCACAGCGGCGACGCCGTCGTCGCCCCCAGCACCACGCGCAGGCTGCTCGACCGCTTCACCCCGATGCTGCCGGGCACCGGCGGCGAGCCCGCGAGCCCCGAGCTCGGCAGGCTCACCGAGCGGGAGCGCGAGGTGATGCTCCTGGTGGCCCAGGGCCTGTCCAACGGCGAGATCGCGGCCCGGCTCGTGCTCTCGGAGGCCACGGTCAAGACGCACGTGGGCCGCATCCTCACCAAACTCGGCCTGCGGGACCGGGTCCAGGTCGTGGTCCTCGCCTACGAGAGCGGCCTGGTCCGCGCCGGCGGGGGAGGGGCGGCCTAGCTGCCGCCGGGGCTGCGGAGGCCAGTGCCGCCGAGGCCGGGGCAGCCGGCGTCAGGGCTGCTGGGGCCGGTGCTGCCGAGACGGTGCTGTCCGGGTCCGTGCCCGGGACGGTCCCGGATTCCCGCCGTGACCCAGCGGTACCGACGCGGTGCCGGCGACGCGGCCGCTCGATGCCGCGCACGCCTCCCGGCCGCCCCTGCCGGGCAGGGCACCCCCGCCGCCCCCGCCGCCCGGCGTCACCGCAGGACGCCCTCCAGGAAGTCGCTGCCCAGGCGTGCGACCACCGTCAGATCCAGCTGATACAGCACGTACCGGCCGCGACGGCGCGTGGTGATCAGCCCGGCCTTCTTCAGCACTCCCAGATGCCGGGAGACCTCGGGTGCGCTGACGCCGTGCTCGGTCGCCAGCTCGCCGGTGGTGAACGGGGCGCGTGCCAGGTTGCGGCAGATCCGTATGCGCAGCGGGTGCGCGAGGGCCTCCAGCCGTCGCTCCAGCAGTTGGACGGAGGCCGGGCCCGTCTGCTCGGGGGCGGCGACCGGATAGTGGATCACCGGCCGCCAGCCCGGGGCGTGCAGCACCATCAGATGCGGCCAGCCGAACGAGGACGGCACCAGGGTCAGCCCCGCGCCGACCGCCGGATCCACCGCCGTCGTCCGGCCCGCCGTCATCTTGTCCACGGTGATGCGCGTGTGCTCCTCGTCCAGCGCCACCGCGGCCGACACCTCGGCCAGCGCCTCGCGCAGCCCTTTGCGGCGCAGCAGCTCCGTCTTGTGCCGGGCGTCCGCGGCCAGCTGGACCCGGAGCCGCTGCCAGACCTCCCCGAAGAACGCCTGCTCGCAGTCCTCCAGCAGTCGGCGCACCCAGGCGCGGACCGCCGGCGGATCCGTCAGCAGCCGCTCCGCGAACTCGCGCGGACGCGGTCCGCGCGCTGCCGCCCGCTCCAGGGCATCGCGCCGGGCCGCCGTATCGGTGAGCGGGGAGATCCCGCTCTCGCAGTAGTGGCTGGTGCAGGAGATCTCCAGGGCGGCGGCCACATACCGCTCGTCGTCGAGCCGGTCCGCCATGTCCAGCTCCTCCGCGAGGGTGGTACCGGGCCGGCCGTCGCTCTGCGGCAGCCCCGCGAACGGCATGAGGATGTCGGCGATCAACGGCCCCCACAGGAAGTCCGCCTCGCACAGCCGGTCCGCGAGGTCCGGCTTGAGCGCGGCGCTCGTGGCCGTGGTCCAGCCATGCAGCCCGGGGTGGTGCCCGGGCTCGGCCAGGGCGTGCAGCGCGGTGCTCAGCTCGGCCAGCGGCGACGGGCTGAAGATGACGCGCTCGGCCGGCAGCCCGGCGATGTCGATCGTCACGCTCATGGGCTCATCGTCCTCCTTCCTCCTCCCGGCCGGGCCGTGGATTGACGGTCCTGGTCAATCCACGGGACCGGCTCCCGCCGACGGCACATCGTGGAGTCATGGACAGCACGCAGCAGTACCTGCTCGACCTGCACCGCGCCGCCGCCTGCGGCAACCGGCCGACACCGCTCCCGCCCGCCCCCGGAACCGGCGAACTCCGCCTCCTCGGGGAGCTGCGCACCCGGTGGGCGTTCCGGGCCGTCGTCGACGAGCGCGTCGCCCGCCGCCGGAGCCGCTGGTCCGCCCTGGCCCGCCTGCTGCGGCCGGGCACGCCGGCCGCCCCGGCCGCCGCGGAGCACTCATCCCTTCTCCCGGCCGCTCGCCCCCTCCCGTCCTCCCCCTTCCCGCCCGGCGAGCGTGTCGGTGACGCGCTCCAGGACCGCGCCCACCGCCTCCCCGACGGCTGCGGGCGTCCAGCTCAGCGCTGACCGCGCGACCGTGATCTCGGTGGTCGCCAGCCCGGGCACCTCGCCCGGCCCCCAGTGACCGAACACCGACACACCGGTCTCCTCCGCCAAGGTCACCCCCGCCTCCTCCAGCACCCCGGCCGGATACGGCAGCCACACCCGGAACTGGTGGGTGTGCGGCACCTCGGGATGGACCCGGAACCACGGCACCCCCGCCGCACGGAACGCCCCGGCCAACGCGCTCGCGACCACCTTGGCGTGGGCCACGTACGAGGGGAGCCTCGGCAGCTCCCGCTCCAGCCCGGCCAGCGCCGACAGGGCGGCGGGCCACTGCTGGAAGACATCGCCGCCGTAGCGGTGCCGCCACGCCCTCGCCTCCTCCACCAGCTCGGACGGACCGGCCAGCGCCGCCCCGGATATCCCGCCCAGCGACTTGTAGAAGGACACATAGACGGAGTCCGCGAGCGCGGCGATCTCCTCCAGCGGCACTCCGAAGTGCTCGGTGCACTCCCACAGCCGCGCCCCGTCGAAGTGCACCACCGCCTCCCGCTCGCGGGCGGCGGCCACCGCTTCCCTCAGCTCCCGCCACGTGGGCAGCACGAACCCGGCCTCCCGCAGGGGCAGTTCGAGCGCGAGCGTGCCGAACGGCTCGTCCAGCCCGTGGATCTCCTCGGCGGTCGGCAGGCGCGGCTCGCGCGTGGGATGCACGGACCGCAGCCCGCTCACCGCCGCGTAGGCACCCCTTTCGTGAACCTCCAGATGCGACAGTGGGTGCAGCGCGACGGTCCGGCTGCCCGTGCGCTCCGCCCAGCAGCGCAGCGCCACCTGCTGGGCCATGGTGCCCGTGGGGAAGAACGCCGCGTCCTCGGTGCCGAGCAGGGCGGCGACCCGGCGCTCCAGCTCCTCCACGACCCCGTTCCCGTAGAAGTCCACCCCCTCCTCCAGGGCCCGCCGGCCCTCGGCGCCCGCCACCAGCCGGGACAGGGCCTCGCCGACCGTCGGCGCGAGCGGGCTGTCCGACAGCACGCGCTCGGCCCCGCGCAGCGCGGCCAGCCGGCGGGCCTGGTCCACCCCGGCCGGGGGCCCGGCGGAGCCCGCCCCCGCCGCCTTCGTCCCTGCGTCATGTGCGGTGCGCGTCTGCGCACCGGAGTCGTCGGTCATGCGCCGATGATGGCCGACCGCCCGCAGGCCCGCACCCGAGTTGTCCACAGGTCCAGGGCACCGGTCGTACCGGACGCCGGGCCCTGTGGACAACCGGCGGGGGCCCCCGCGGCCTCGCGTAGCATGACGCAGGAATCGTCCGGTACCCCCGCGGGCTGGAACGGAAGGCCGTCGCCGCGTGAACCCACACCCCAATCCGGAGCACCCGAGCGCCAAGGACCGCCCCGCGCGGCTGACCGTCGGCGTCGTCGGCGCGGGCCGAGTCGGCCCCGCGCTCGCCGCCGCGCTCCAGCTCGCCGGGCACCGCCCGGTCGCCGCTTCCGGAGTCTCCGACGCCTCGGTGAGCAGGGCCGCCGCCCTGCTGCCGGGCGTCCCGCTCGTCCCTCCCGCGGAGGTGCTGGCGCGCGCCGAGCTCGTGCTGCTCACCGTGCCCGACGACGTCCTGCCCGACCTGGTCTCGGGGCTCGCCGAGACCGGCGCGGTCCGCCCCGGGCAGATCCTCGTGCACACCTCGGGCCGGCACGGCATCGCCGTCCTCGACCCGGCCCGCCGGGCCGGCGCCCTGCCGCTCGCCCTGCACCCCGCGATGACCTTCACCGGCACCCCGGTGGACGTCCAGCGCCTGGCCGGCTGCTCGTTCGGCGTCACCGCGCCCGAGGAGCTGCGGCTCGCCGCGGAGGCCCTGGTCATCGAGATGGGCGGCGAGCCCGAGTGGGTCGAGGAGTCCGCGCGGCCGCTGTACCACGCGGCGCTCGCCATCGGTGCCAACCACCTGGTGACGCTCGTCGCCCAGGCCATGGAGCTGCTGCGGATGGCCGGCGTCGAGCACCCCGCCCGCCAGCTCGGCCCGCTCCTCGGCGCCGCCCTCGACAATGCCCTGCGCAGCGGTGACGCCGCGCTGACCGGCCCCGTGGCCCGCGGCGACGCGGGCACCGTCGCCGCCCACATCGAGCAGCTGCGCGCCCACGCGCCCCACGCCGTCGCCTCCTACGTGGCGATGGCCCGTACGACCGCGGACCGCGCCCTCGCGCACGGCCTGCTCAAGCCGGAACTGGCAGAGGACCTCCTCGGTGTCCTCGCGGACGGAGGCAACGAATGACCATCCAGCTCACCCGCACCGCAGAGGAGCTGCGTGCCCTGCCGCGCGGGGGCCGCCGCGCCGTCGTGATGACGATGGGCGCGCTGCACGAGGGCCACGCCACCCTCGTCCGCGAGGCCCGCGAGCTCGTGGGCCCCGACGGGCAGGTCGTCGTCACCGTCTTCGTCAACCCCCTGCAGTTCGGCGCCGGCGAGGACCTCGACCGCTACCCGCGCACCCTCGACGCCGACCTCGCCGTCGCCGAAAAGGCCGGGGCCGACGCCGTCTTCGCCCCCGCCGCCGAGGAGGTCTATCCCGGCGGTGAGCCGCAGGTGCGGATCAGCGCCGGCCCCATGGGCGAGCGCCTCGAAGGAGCCTTCCGCCCCGGCCACTTCGACGGCGTCCTCACCGTCGTCGCCAAGCTCCTGCACCTGACCGCGCCGGACCTCGCGCTGTACGGGCAGAAGGACGCCCAGCAGCTCGCCCTGATCCGCCGCATGGTGCGCGACCTGAACTTCCCCGTGGAGATCGTCGGCGTGCCGACCGTCCGCGAGGACGACCACCTCGCCCTCTCCAGCCGCAACCGCTATCTCTCCGCCGCCGAGCGGGCCTCCGCGCTGACGCTGTCCCGCGCCCTGCTGAGCGGGGCCGCCTCCGCCGCCGAGGGCCCCGCCGCCGTGCGCCGGGCCGCCCGCGCGGTGCTGGAGGAGGCCGCCGGCCTGGAGCCCCCCGTCGTCCTGGACTACCTGGCGCTCGTCGACCCCGCCGACTTCACGGAGGTCACCGACGGCCACACCGGGGAGGCCGTCCTCGCCGTCGCCGCCAAGGTGGGCACCACCCGCCTCATAGACAACGTCCCGCTGCGGTTCGGAGCCCAGGGGTGACCGGCATACGGCTGCACGCCCCCGAGCCGGGCTGGGCCGTCGACGCCGATGTCGTCGTCGTCGGCTCCGGCGTCGCCGGGCTCACGGTCGCGCTGCGCTGCGCCGCGGCGGGCGCGAAGGTCACGGTCGTCACCAAGGCCCGCCTCGACGACGGCTCCACCCGCTGGGCCCAGGGCGGCATCGCGGCCGCCCTCGGCGAGGGCGACACCCCCGAGCAGCATCTGGCCGACACCCTCGTCGCCGGTGCCGGGCTCTGCGACGAGGAAGCGGTGCGCACGCTCGTCACCGAGGGCCCCGACGCGGTGCGCCGCCTGATCACCACCGGCGCCCGCTTCGACACCGACGCCACCACCGGCGAGATCCTGCTCACCCGCGAGGGCGGCCACCACCGCGACCGCATCGCCCACGCCGGAGGCGACGCCACCGGCGCCGAGATCTCCCGGGCGCTCGTCGACGCCGTCCACGCCCTCGGCATCGAGACGGTGGAGGACGCGCTCGTCCTCGACCTCCTCAAGGACGGCGCCGGCCGCGCCGCCGGGGTCTCGCTGCACGTCATGGGCCAGGGCCGGCACGACGGCGTCGGCGCCGTGCGGGCGCGGGCCGTCGTGCTCGCCACCGGCGGCATGGGGCAGGTGTTCTCCGCGACCACCAACCCCGCCGTCTCCACCGGCGACGGCGTCGCCCTGGCGCTGCGCGCCGGCGCGGAGGTCTCCGACCTGGAGTTCGTCCAGTTCCATCCGACCGTGCTGTGGCTCGGCCCGGACGCCGAGGGACAGCAGCCGCTGGTCTCGGAGGCGGTCCGGGGCGAGGGCGCCCACCTCGTCGACGCCGAGGGCGTCCGCTTCATGGTCGGCGCGCACGAGCTGGCCGAGCTGGCCCCCCGTGACATCGTCGCCAAGGGCATCATGCGCCGCATGCGCGAGACCGGCGCCGAGCACATGTACCTGGACGCGCGGCACTTCGGCGCGCAGAAGTGGGGGCGCCGCTTCCCCACGATCCTCGCCGCCTGCCGCGCCCACGGCATCGACCCGGTCACCGAGCCGATCCCGGTCGCGCCCGCCGCGCACTACGCGTCCGGTGGCGTCCGTACCGACCTGCGCGGCCGCACGACCGTCCCCGGCCTGTACGCCTGCGGCGAGGTCGCCTGCACCGGGGTCCACGGGGCGAACCGTCTCGCCTCCAACTCCCTGCTGGAGGGCCTGGTCTTCGCGGAGCGCATCGCGGCCGACATCACGGCGGACCTCGCGTCCGGCGCCGCTGCCGCCCGTACGCCCGCAGCGGACGCGCCGCGCCCCGACGCGGGGGCGCCCGCCGCGGGCAGCCCCCTCGTCGCCCCCGAGGCCCGGTACGCGATCCAGCGGATCATGACCGCGGGCGCCGGGGTCCTGCGGTCCGCCGAGAGCCTCGCCCGCGCCGCCGAGCAGCTGGACGCCCTCCAGAGCGAGGCGGCCGAGCAGCTGCGCCGCGACGGCAAGACCGCCGAGCCCGGCACCGAGAGCTGGGAGGCCACCAACCTCCTGCTCGTCGCCCGGGTCCTGGTCGCCGCCGCCCGGCGCCGCGAGGAGACCCGCGGCTGCCACTGGCGCGAGGACCGCCCCGACCGCGACGACACCGGCTGGCGCCGCCATCTGCTGGTGACCCTCCGCCCGGCCCGTACGCTCGCCGTACGGGCCACCGGCACAGCTTCCTTCCCCCCGCTCGACCGCCCCCAGGAGACCAGCGTGAGCACCCCCCGCGACCCCGAACTGCACACCATCGGCCGCCCCGGAGCGCAGCCCGAGCCCCCGGCGGAGGACGCGGGCTGCGGCGAGCACTGCGGCTGTGCGGCGGGCGGCTGCGAGGAGCCGGAGTGCGGGCTCGACCCCGCTCTCGCGGCCCTCCTCTCCGACGCCGGACTGGACCCGCTGCAGATCGAGGACATCGCGCACCTGGCCGTCGAGGAGGACCTCGACGGCGGCGTGGACGTCACGACCGCGGCCACCGTCCCCGAGGACGCCGTCGCCACCGCCGACTTCACCGCCCGCGAGGCGGGCACCGTCGCCGGGCTGCGCGTCGCCGAGGCCGTCCTGTCCGTCGTGTGCACCGAGGAGTTCGAGGTCGAGCGGCACGCCGAGGACGGCGACCGGGTCACGGCCGGGCAGCCGCTGCTGACCGTCCGGGCCCGTACCCGCGACCTGCTCACCGGCGAGCGCAGCGCCCTGAACCTGCTGTGCCGGCTCTCCGGTATCGCCACCGCCACCCGCGCCTGGGCGGACGCCCTGGAGGGCACCGGGGCCCGGGTCCGCGACACCCGCAAGACGACGGTGGGCCTGCGCTCCCTGGAGAAGTACGCGGTGCGCTGCGGCGGCGGCGTCAACCACCGCATGTCGCTGTCGGACGCGGCCCTCGTCAAGGACAACCACGTCGTCGCGGCGGGCGGGGTCGCCGCGGCGTTCGAGGCCGTGCGGGAGCGCTTCCCGGACGTCCCCATCGAGGTCGAGGTCGACCGGCTCGACCAGATCCCGCCGGTCCTCGACGCGGGCGCCGACCTGATCCTGCTGGACAACTTCACCCCCGAGCAGACCCGTGAGGCCGTCGGGCTCGTCGCGGGCCGCGCCGCGCTGGAGTCCTCCGGCCGGCTCACGCTCGACAACGCCCGTGCCTACGCCGGGGCCGGCGTCGACTACCTCGCGGTCGGCGCGCTCACCCACTCCTCCCCGATCCTCGACATCGGCCTCGACCTGCGGGAGGAGAGCGCCTGATGCTGCTCACCATCGATGTCGGCAACACCCACACCGTCCTCGGCCTGTTCGACGGCGAGGAGATCGTCGAGCACTGGCGGGTCTCCACCGACGCGCGCCGCACGGCCGATGAACTGGCCGTGCTCCTGCAGGGCCTGATGGGCATGCACCCGCTGCTCGGCGAGGAGCTGGGGGACGGCATCGACGGCATCGCGATCTGCTCGACGGTCCCCGCGGTCCTGCACGAACTGCGCGAGGTCACCCGCCGCTACTACGGGGACGTGCCCGCCGTCCTCGTCGAGCCCGGCGTGAAGACGGGCGTGCCGATCCTGATGGACAACCCCAAGGAGGTCGGCGCCGACCGCATCGTCAACGCGGTCGCCGCCGTCGACCTCTACGGCGGACCGTGCATCGTCGTCGACTTCGGCACGGCCACGACCTTCGACGCGATCAGCGCGCGCGGTGAGTACGCGGGCGGCGTCATCGCGCCCGGCATCGAGATCTCGATGGAGGCGCTGGGCGTCAAGGGCGCCCAACTGCGCAAGATCGAACCGGCCCGGCCGCGCAGCGTCATCGGCAAGAACACCGTCGAGGCCATGCAGTCCGGCATCCTCTACGGTTTCGCCGGCCAGGTCGACGGCGTCGTGCGCCGCATGGCCCGGGAGCTGGCCCCCGACCCCGAGGACGTCACCGTCATCGCCACCGGCGGACTGGCCCCGCTGGTCCTCGGCGAGGCCGCCGTCATCGACGAGCACGAGCCGTGGCTGACGCTGATCGGCCTGCGCCTGGTGCACGAGCGCAACGCCCCCCGCCCGTAGGCCGGTTCGGGCAGGAACGGAAGGTACGGGCGGTACGGACGGGACGGCAGAGGCGGCGCGCACGCAACCGATCGGGCCCGCACGCAGTCCTGACACCTGTCGGAGTGTCAGAGGCGTTGAGGGCCGTAGGGCGTGGGACGTATGGGCGTACAGCGGGTGTTGTGGCAGGCGGTGGCCGCGCTCGCCGTGGTGACGGCGGCCGGCCCGGCGCCGGCCGCCGTGGCCGCGCCGGCGGGGCCACGGTCCGTGGACTACCAGGCCGTCGCCCACCCCGTCGTGGGCCGCCTCGGCGAGACCGTCGAGGTCGAACTGGGCATCCGCAACGGCGGCCCGGACCGCGCCGACGGCGCCGGCGCCTACGAGGTGACACCGCCGCCCGGCACGACGATCACGACCCTGCCGGCCGCCCGCGACGGCCGCCGCGCGTGCGCCCCGAAGCCGGCCGCCGCCCGCTCCTACCTCTGCGCCACCGGCGCCGGCTTCCCCGCGGGGGACAGCGAGACCCTGCGCTTCCGGGTGCGGATCGAGGAGAAGGTCGAGGGCGCGGAGGGGTGGGTGCGGGTCGTCGGGCGGGCCGGGGCGGGGCCCGACCCCGACCCGGAGAACGACTCGGCACCGATCCGGGTGCGGATCACTGAGCCCGGAGAGGCGGACGGCTCCCGGCCCGGCCCCGGACGCGCCCTGCTCCTCGCGACCGCCTCCGGCACCGCCCTGTCCGTGGGGGCCATCGCCTTCGGCGCGATGGGCCGGCGCGTCCGCTGACCCGCACCGCGCGACCCCTCGCCTCTGGCCGCCATGGCACGCCCGGAAACGGCAGCTCAGCGAAATTTGTCCGCTTAGCACTTAAAGTCGGCCCATGCCCACGCCATACGGATCCCGCGGCGGCATGGCATTCAGCGCGGACGAACTGCGCGTGCTGCGCCGAGCCCTCGCCATCGCTGTCCACCCCCACTCCGTCCCCACGAGCCCGTCCCCCGAGCGCGACGAGGAGGTGCGCGACTGCCTCGCCCTCGCCCAGGCCGTGGACGAGGCGGCCCGGGAGGGCGGCAGACTGCGCTCCTTCCTGCTCGCCGACCTCGCCCGCTACCGTGCCGCCCTGCCGGGCAGCGTGACCGGCTACGTGGAGCGGCTGGGCGACGCGCTCGCGGCGGGCTACCAGCCCGGCCCCGACGACCTCGCCGCGCTGCGCGCCCTGTGCGCGGCGCCCGCCGGGGACGCCGAGGCCGTGCGCCGCCGCGTCCTGCTGCGCCGCTGCGAGCACCTCGCGGAACTGGCCGTGCGCAGCAGACTGGCCCGGCACGGCGCGGACGGCAGGACCGCCGCCCGGCGCCGGCTGCACGCCGTGCCCGGCGGGCGGACCGCCGTCCCCGGCAGCAGACCGGGGGAGGGGCCGGAGCAACTGCCCGCGGTGCGCGCGTCGGCCGGTCCGGAGCCGAAGCCGGGCCCCAGACCGGGGCCCAAGCCCGGCAAGGAACCCGCCAAGGAGCCGGCCGCCCCGCCGTCGGGCCCGAGGCCGCCGCGGCCCGACCGCCCCATCCCGACCCCCGGCGAGGTGTTCCCGCCGCGCCGCAAGCCCGCCCCGCCGCCCGCGGCCGCCAAGGACCCGCAGGCCCGGCCGGCCTGACGCGCGCGTAGTCTGGACGGGTCCGCTTCGCAACCGCGCACCCCCCGATTCGCAAAGGAGCCGACGGCCATGGACTACGTTGCCGCACTGGTCCCGCCCGTGGTGATGGCGGTGGCCTTCACCGCGCTGGTCGTGACGATCGTCAAGAGCCAGGGCGGCGCGAACAAGGCCAAGGAGGACGCGGCCGTCGACGCCGCGTTCACCCGCGCCGAGGAGGCCCGGCAGGGCACCGGGAGTGCCGGCGCCTGACGCCCGGAAGGGCGCCGCCGGAGCACGCGTCGCACGCCGAAGGGCGTACGGCCGAGAACGTATTTCTCGGCCGTACGCCCTTTTTGCGGCCCTGATTAAACCGGCATTCTAGACATCTCCCACTATTATTCGCGTGTGGTTCGACCCCTGGGTGATCTGGAAGACGCGGTCATGACGCGAGTGTGGGAGTGGAACCGGCCGGTGACCGTTCGGGAAGTCCTGGAAGACCTTCAACAGGAACGGTCCATCGCCTACACGACCGTGATGACCGTAATGGACAACCTGTATCAGAAGGGCTGGCTGCGCCGGGAGACGGAAGGCCGCGCCTATCGATATGAGGCGGTCTCCAACCGGGCCGCCTACTCGGCCGCACTGATGAACGAAGCCTGGTCCCTGAGCGACAACCCCGCGGCCGCACTCGTCGCCTTCTTCGGCATGATGTCGGCCGAACAACGCGAGGCGCTGCGGGACGCCATCCGCATCGTGCAACTGGACGGGCCCGCCGACACCGCCGGGGACCCGGGACGATAGCGTCCGGCTGTGCCTGCCAAGTCTGCTCCCACGAATGCCGTCACCGTCCGCCGGGCCCGCACGGGCGATGTGCCGGCGGTGCGCGGCCTCATCAACACGTACGTTCGTGACCGCATCCTCCTCGACAAAGCCACCGTGACGCTTTACGAGGACATCCAGGAGTTCTGGGTCGCGGAGCGGGACACGGACGGTAGGGTCGTCGGCTGCGGTGCCCTGCACGTGATGTGGGAAGACCTGGCCGAGGTGCGCACGCTGGCGGTCGACCCCGGGGTGCGGGGCTGCGGGGTGGGGCACGTCCTGCTGGAGAAGCTGCTGCAGACCGCGCGGTGGCTCGGAGTGCGGCGCATTTTCTGCCTCACCTTCGAAGTCGACTTCTTCGGCAAGCACGGCTTCGTGGAGATCGGCGAGACCCCGGTGGACCGGGATGTCTACAGCGAGCTGCTGCGTTCCTATGACGAGGGCGTTGCCGAGTTCCTGGGTCTCGAACGAGTGAAGCCGAACACCCTTGGCAACAGCCGGATGCTTCTGCAACTGTGATCGCGGGCTCTATGTCCGAATCGCGCCCCTATCACATGCCTCCGGAAGGCAGGCTTCCCGCGCGGAAGGCGGGCTGAACCTTCCCAGGGGGTTTGTGTTTTTCCGGGAAAGGCGCTTTGCTATTCCTCCGTAATCCCATTTTCCACTGAAAGGATTCCCCCGTGGCACAGAAGGTTCAGGTCCTTCTTGTCGACGACCTCGACGGCGGCGAGGCCCACGAGACCGTGACGTTCGCCCTGGACGGCAAGTCCTACGAGATCGACCTCAACACGGAGAACGCGGACAAGCTGCGCGGCCTGCTGGAGCCGTACGCCAAGAGCGGCCGCCGCACGGGCGGCCGGGCCTCGGCCGCCCGCGGCAAGGTCCGTGCCGCCGCCACGGCCGGCAGCCCGGACACCGCGAAGATCCGCGCGTGGGCGAAGAAGGAGGGCTACAACGTCAACGACCGTGGCCGCGTCCCCGCCGAGATCCGTGAGGCGTACGAGAAGGCCAACGGCTGACCTCCCGTCGGCCGTGGCGAGCGTGCCGTACGGGCACGCCGCAGCCGGGCCCGGTGGACCTCCGTGGCCGCCGTGCCCACGAGCCGTCCGAGGTCGGGGGCGCCCCCACCGCCCCCCAGGCCGTACACCGGCAGCGTCGGCTCCACCTCGCGTCCCGGCTCGGGAGGCCGTAGCCACACGGCTTCCCCCGGGACGGGCGCCCCGTCCTGACCGTGACCCGCTCCGGCGGGTGCGGCGGCGACGCCCGGCGTGGCCGGCGGGCCGCCGGGCAGCGGGGCGGTGATCCGGCCGCCGGCCCCCAGGGCGGTCAGGTCCAGGGCGATCCCGCCCCATTCCAGCCAGTCGAGCAGCCCCGGCAGCTCCTCCGCGCTGCCCGCGGCCACCAGGAAGACGACCCTGCGCGCCCGTCCGTCGAGCGCCACGGGCCCGCTTCCGGGTGCCCGGCGCAGCACGGCGAGTCCGGCGTCGGCGGGCAGCAGCAGCGCGTCGAAGCGGACCCCGGTTCGCAGTCGCACCGGTTCGCCGTCCGCTGCGGCGAGCGTCGGCCACCCCAGCACGCCCTCGTACCAGCGGCGCACCTGGCACCATGAAGGTGCGGCCGGCGGGGGAACCGGCCGGGGGAACGCGGGCGCGGCGGTCATGTGCGGTGCAACTGCGAAACCCCCCGAAGGTTACGCAGGGTTGTTTCCCGGGAACCCTCTGTACAAGGGGCAAGGGGTGCACAGGAGTCCCGCAGGGCGCGATGGTGTTCGCCCGTAGCGGAGGGGACCCGCCCGCGCCGCATGGACTGCGGGTGGGTGCGGGTAGGACTTTCTCAGTGGAAAGAGGCGGTAGGGCAGCGCAGGGACCGCGTCGTCGCCGGTGGTGAAGGGGCCGCGGGCGGGCGCGTCCGGGCCGGCAGGCGTTCGCCGTGGGCGTAGTGGTGGTGGGCGTATATGCCTGGCCTGCGGGAACATCGTCTCCCACCATCGGGTTGGAGGAGTTGTCGGCTGTTCGGCAGTTGGTTTTCCCCGCCGACGCGGGGGTGATCCGGACGGATGTCGGCAGTTGGAATGAGCTGTCCCGTCCCACGGGACTAGCATGCGGAAGGACAGGGAGGGGACCGACCCCTAACTGCCTGACCGCTCTGAGGAGCGATTAACGATGTTCGAGAGGTTCACCGACCGTGCGCGGCGGGTTGTCGTCCTGGCTCAGGAAGAAGCCCGGATGCTCAACCACAACTACATCGGCACCGAGCACATCCTCCTGGGCCTGATCCACGAGGGTGAGGGTGTCGCCGCTAAGGCCCTGGAGAGCCTCGGGATTTCGCTCGAGGCGGTCCGCCAGCAGGTGGAGGAGATCATCGGGCAGGGCCAGCAGGCCCCGTCCGGGCACATCCCCTTCACCCCCCGTGCCAAGAAGGTCCTGGAGCTGTCGCTCCGCGAGGCCCTCCAGCTCGGCCACAACTACATCGGTACGGAGCACATCCTGCTCGGCCTGATCCGGGAGGGCGAGGGCGTCGCCGCCCAGGTCCTGGTCAAGCTGGGCGCCGATCTCAACCGAGTCCGGCAGCAGGTCATCCAGCTGCTCTCCGGCTACCAGGGCAAGGAGGCCGCCACGGCCGGCGGCCCGGCCGAGGGCACGCCCTCGACCTCGCTCGTCCTGGACCAGTTCGGCCGCAATCTGACGCAGGCCGCCCGTGAGTCCAAGCTCGACCCGGTCATCGGGCGCGAGAAGGAGATCGAGCGGGTCATGCAGGTGCTGTCCCGCCGCACGAAGAACAACCCGGTCCTCATCGGCGAGCCCGGCGTCGGCAAGACGGCGGTCGTCGAGGGCCTGGCCCAGGCCATCGTCAAGGGCGAGGTGCCCGAGACCCTCAAGGACAAGCACCTCTACACCCTCGACCTCGGCGCGCTGGTCGCCGGCTCCCGCTACCGCGGTGACTTCGAGGAGCGCCTGAAGAAGGTCCTCAAGGAGATCCGCACCCGCGGCGACATCATCCTGTTCATCGACGAGCTCCACACCCTGGTGGGCGCGGGCGCCGCCGAGGGCGCGATCGACGCCGCCTCGATCCTCAAGCCGATGCTGGCCCGGGGCGAGCTGCAGACCATCGGCGCCACCACGCTGGACGAGTACCGCAAGCACCTGGAGAAGGACGCCGCGCTGGAGCGCCGCTTCCAGCCCATCCAGGTCGCCGAGCCCTCGCTCCCGCACACCATCGAGATCCTCAAGGGCCTGCGCGACCGCTACGAGGCGCACCACCGCGTCTCCATCACGGACGAGGCCCTGGTCCAGGCCGCCACCCTGGCCGACCGCTACATCTCGGACCGCTTCCTGCCGGACAAGGCGATCGACCTGATCGACGAGGCCGGATCGAGGATGCGCATCCGCCGGATGACCGCGCCGCCGGACCTGCGCGAGTTCGACGAGAAGATCGCCGATGTGCGCCGGGCCAAGGAGTCCGCGATCGACTCGCAGGACTTCGAGAAGGCGGCCTCCCTGCGCGACAAGGAGAAGCAGCTCCTCGCCGCGAAGGCCAAGCGGGAGAAGGAGTGGAAGGCCGGCGACATGGACGTCGTCGCCGAGGTCGACGGCGAGCTGATCGCCGAGGTGCTGGCCACGGCCACGGGCATCCCGGTCTTCAAGCTCACCGAGGAGGAGTCCTCCCGCCTGCTGCGCATGGAGGACGAGCTGCACAAGCGCGTCATCGGCCAGAAGGACGCCATCAAGGCGCTCTCGCAGGCCATCCGGCGCACGCGTGCGGGTCTGAAGGACCCCAAGCGCCCCGGTGGTTCCTTCATCTTCGCGGGCCCGTCCGGTGTCGGTAAGACGGAGCTGTCCAAGACGCTCGCCGAGTTCCTCTTCGGCGACGAGGACGCGCTGATCTCCCTCGACATGTCGGAGTTCAGCGAGAAGCACACCGTCTCCCGCCTCTTCGGCTCCCCGCCCGGCTACGTCGGCTACGAGGAGGGCGGCCAGCTCACCGAGAAGGTGCGCCGCAAGCCGTTCTCCGTCGTCCTCTTCGACGAGGTCGAGAAGGCCCACCCGGACATCTTCAACTCGCTCCTGCAGATCCTGGAGGACGGTCGCCTGACCGACTCCCAGGGCCGGGTCGTGGACTTCAAGAACACGGTCATCATCATGACCACCAACCTCGGCACCCGGGACATCTCCAAGGGCTTCAACCTGGGCTTCGCCGCCCAGGGCGACGTCAAGACCGGCTACGAGCGGATGAAGGCGAAGGTCAACGAGGAGCTCAAGCAGCACTTCCGCCCCGAGTTCCTCAACCGTGTCGACGACACGGTGGTCTTCCACCAGCTCAGCCAGGACGACATCATCCAGATCGTCGACCTGATGATCGCCAAGGTGGACGAGCGGCTGAAGGACCGCGACATGGGCATCGAGCTCAGCGCGGACGCCAAGACGCTGCTCGCGAAGAAGGGCTACGACCCGATCCTGGGCGCCCGCCCGCTGCGCCGGACCATCCAGCGCGAGATCGAGGACATCCTCTCGGAGAAGATCCTCTTCGGCGAGCTGCGTCCGGGCCACATCGTGGTCGTCGGCACCGAGGGCGAGGGCGAGGAGAAGACGTTCACCTTCCGCGGCGAGGAGAAGTCGGCGCTGCCCGACACCCCGCCGATCGAGTCCGCGACCGGCGGCGGCGCGGGCCCGAACCTCTCCAAGGACGTGTGAGGGGCGCCGTAGGCGTCGGCACACGCTCGAACAGCGACGGGGCCCGGCCCCGGAACCCCTGACGCGGGTTCCGGGGCCGGGCCTTCGCCGTTTCCGCGTACGGCCCGTACGGCCCGCCCGTACGGCCCGTACCGTCACAGCTCCCGGACCGTGAGCCGTTCGCCGAACCGCTCCGCGCCCACGACGCGCAGCTCGTCCCCGGCGTCGATCCACACCTGCAGCCGCAGGGACGGCCCCGCCCGCAGGGCGCTGACGTCCAGCGTGGATCCACCGCGGCCCGACTGGTCGACCCGCAGCTCGCGCAGCGCCGGGAAGACGGCCGGAATCCTCTCGTCCAGCACCGACTTCTCGCCGAGCACCAGGGTCAGCTCGCCGATGCGCGGCAGCGGGGCGGCCGCGTCGAGGTCGTCGAGACCGTCGAGCTGCAGCGTGAGGGAGGACAGCAGCGGCGGCCCCGCCACGAGGTGGCCGAGTTCCAGGGCCGAGCGCAGCGGGCCGCGCAGGGACAGCTCGCGCAGCGACGTCCAGCGCTCGATGCCGTCCAGCCGGGCGGCCCGGCTCGCCGCGAGGACTTCGAGCCGCCGCACCCCGGGGTGCGGCGGCGGGAGCCGTCCGCCGCCGTCCGCGGTGAGCCCGTTGAGCCGCAGGGTGATCAGTCGCGGCAGGGTGGGCAGGACGGCCAGCGCGTGCTGGGCGAGGTGCCGCACGTCCAGGTGCAGCGAGCACAGCGCCGTTCCCGACAGGGCGGAGATGTCGCGCAGTTGGGGGCAGCAGTGCAGGCCCAGCGCCTCGATCTCGGGGTGCCCGCGCAGGAAGTCCAGATCGCGCAGCGGCCTGTTCCAGCCCAGGAACAGCGAGTGCACCCGGCGGCCCCGCAGCCCGCTCTGCAGACTGTCCGAGCAGTGGGCCTGGCTGATGTGCAGGTGGCCGACCGGGCCGAGCCGGGGCAGCCGGGAGAGCTGTTCGAAGGTGCTCACCGGTACCCCGATGTCGTCGAGCCGCATGCCGGCGAGGACCTCGGCCGCGTACAGCTCGGGGTCGTGCAGACCCCACATCCGGGCCACGTTGTCGCGGACGGCCGCCGAGGGGTGGTGGCCGTAGCGCTTCAGCAGCGGGATGGCGGCTTCGCCCAGGGAGGCGAGGACGATGACGATGCGTCCGGCGGGCCCGGCGGGCAGTCCGTCCGGCTCCGGGAGGATCTTGATGACGTCCGGGCCGAGGGAGGTCAGGAAGTCCATCTCCCGCTGGTCGCGGGGCGGCCCCAGCGCCCGCAGTCCCTCCCACACGGCGTCGTGCTGGTCGTCGTCGAGATAGGCGGCGGCGGTGGCGCACTCGGCGGCGAGGGCGCGCAGCGGCCACTGGCGGTACCGGCCCTCCGCCGCTTCCGCCTCCGCGAGCAGCGCCTCGACGACCCGGTGCTCCTCGGTGCGGCCGCAGTGGCCGACGACGAGACGGATGACGTCCTGCCACTGCTCCTCGGCGGCGTGGCCGAGGAGCTCGTCCAGGCTGTCGCTGTCCTGGAATTCCTTCGCGGCGAGATAGTCCTGGAAAGTGCGGTGGATGAACTGCAGGGAATCCACGGCGAGTTCCTGGAGCAGGCCGGTGCGGTTCAGTAAATGCGTGAGGACTGCCCGGGCCGAACCCTGTTCCCGTACCCGGCGCAATCCCTTCATGGCGAGCGAGAGCTGATGCTCCGCCTGTTTCCGGGAGAGTTCCGCGCGCTGATTGCGGACGAGCCAGACGGCGATGCGCTGGAGCAGTTGCCGGGCGTCCTCGGTTTCCAGCTCGATGCCCTCGGGGCGGTGGATCCGGCGGTAGGCGTCGCGGCTGCCGAGCAGCATGTTCAGCGCCGCCCGGTACAGCTCCCAGCGGGTGCGCGGGAGCAGCCCCGCGCGCCGGCGGTGCAGGGCGCAGATGACGGCGCACAGCAGGGGCGTGCGGGCCAGGTCGCGCAGGCCCGCGTTGCGCTGGAACTCCTGGGTCAGCTCCCGGCACAGCGTGCCGATCCGGTCGCGCTGCTGCTCGGCACGCGGGCCGTCGGCGCACTGGTCCCACTCCAGCCGCGCGGCCTTGTGCCAGGCGGTCACGAACGCCTGGATGTCGGCGTCGCTCATCGGGCGCAGCCGCAGCTCCTCGAAGCCCTCCGAGGCGAGCCAGGCGTCCTCGACCGCGAGCGGCCGCACGGTGACCAGACAGCGGGTGCGCGGATACATGCGCAGCAGCTCGACGAGCCACTTGCGGGCGGGTTCCCGCTCGGCCTGCGGGAGTTCGTCCAGGCCGTCGACGAGCAGCAGCGCCCGCCCGGCCGCGAGGACCCGCCCGGCCCAGCCGTCCGGCGGTCCGTCCACCGGGAGCTGGGCGATCGTGGGCAGCTGGGCGGGCGTGGGGGTGGTGATGCCGCGCGCGGCGAGGCTGCGCATGGGGATCACGAAGGGGACGAGCCCGTTGAGCGCGTCCAGTTTCGCGGGCAGGGTGCGCCAGGCGGCGTGCGAGGCCAGCCACCACACCAGGGTCGTCTTGCCCGCCCCGGCCTCGCCGCGCAGCACCACGCGCGGCCTGGAGCGCAGCAGGTCCTCGATGCGCTGCGGTTCGGGGCGCCGCCAGGCGGGCCGGTCGCGGCGGTCCGGGGCGCGGCCGCCGTCGGCGTCGGCCTCCGGGGAGGGCTCCGCCAGGCCGGTGACCGGCTCGGGGCGGGGCTCGTGGGCCTCCAGGCTCAGATAGGCGGTGTCCAAATCCCAGTTGTTCTCGCTGGTGCCGAGGTCGTCCAGGCCGAAGATCTCCAGCCGGCCGTAGCAGGTGCGGATGGCCTGCGCGTACAGCGCCTCGTAGGGGGAGTCCTCGGGGTGCAGGGAGGAGACGGTCTCCATGACCGGGGGGCGGCCGGGCAGCCAGTGCCGCTCCAGCAGTGTGATCAGCCCGCCGTGGAAGAGGATCTTGGACAGGGGTACGGCGGTGATCGCCGAGTGCTGCCAGGCCTCGGAGTCCTCGGCGGCGATCCCGACGAGCACCGGCCCGGCGAACAGCGGGCCGCCGGACAGGCCCGCCCAGGGGCTGCCGGTATCCCGGGCCCTGGGCGGGTGGTGGTCGAGCCGCAGCACGTAGCGGCTGCGCAGCCGGCCGGAGACGGGGGTGAGGGTGCCGGGCAGCTGCGCGGCCTCCAGGTCGTCGGCCCCGTACCGCTGGACGTGCGGGAAGCCCAGCACCTGGCAGCCGGGCAGCGGCTGCCAGCCCTCGCAGCTGCCCCAGCGCAGCAGCGGCAGCTCGCTCGTGGGCAGCAGGGGCCCCTGGGTGCGCAGCAGGGCGGAGTCGCAGTGGCCGGTGCGGTCGGCCCACAGCAGCTCGCAGGGCTCGGGCCAGTCGCGGCCGGGGGCCGAGGCCCATATCTCCCCGTCGCCCTCGACGACGTGCGCACTGGTCAGCACCAGGTGCGGGGTGAGCAGGACGCCGCTGCCCTGCCGGCCCGCGAGGACCGCCACCACCCGGTTCTCCACCGCCTGCACGTCGCCCCCCTTCCCGCGCTAACGGTCGGCCGAGGAGCCGAAACGGGAGAGGCTGCCCGGCCGCTCGTTGCCCACGATGGTGGTCCCGCCGGTCGCGGCGTCCTTCGGGCTGAGGGTGAAGGCCACCTTGTGGACGCGGGCCGAGCCGCGCGAGGCCTCGGCGCCCGCGCCCACGATCCATGCCTTGACCCGGCCGCCGGCCTCGACGTCCCGGCGGATCTCGACGCTGAACTCCATCGAGATCTCGCCGACCTCGAAGGTCACGGACTGGCCCGCGCCCCTCTCCGCCGCGGCCGCGAGCCCCTCCCGTACGGCTTGTACGGCGTCCGCCAGCTCGACGCCGTCGATCGGTGAAGCCGGGGATTCCTTGGCCATCTCTCGCCCCCTCCCGCCGCACGCGGGCGTGCGGCTGTCCTCGCGCGGCGCGCTGCGCGCCCGCTGTGCGGGAGCGTAGCGCCGGGGCGGGTCCTTGGTCCCGGGAACCGGGAAGTCGAAAGTCCCGCCGCGCGCCGGGCGCGGTGACAAGGCTTACAGCGCTCTTACCCCCTACTAACCGGGGCGGCGGAGATCACCGCGGGGGAAATTCCGGGAAGGCGCCGGGAAAAGCGCCGTGCGGACCGGTGAATACCGCTCCGGTCGCTACGAGGAAGGCTCGTAGAAAGGCCGCTTGGCAGCACGGAAATCGCGGGTTACCAAGGTAGGGCGACCCCGGTGCACAGCCGGGGCCCAGTCATTTCCGGAGGTAATTCCCCCATGCTGAAGCACACCGCTTTCCGCCGTACGGGCAAGGCCGCCCCGCGCTCCCGCGCCGCCCTGGTGGCCGCCGGGTCGGTGGCCGCGCTCGCCCTCGGGACCGGTGTCGCGCTCGCCGTGGACACCTCCGCCCAGGAGCCGGCCGCGCTGCCCTCGCCGGCCGAGACCAGCGCCGCGGTGCAGGCGCAGGCCGAGACGCAGCTGAAGGCCGCCGCCAAGGACGCGCAGCGGGCCGAGGCGGACGCGGCGAAGCGCGCCGAGGACGCCCGCAA
Source organism: Streptomyces gamaensis (assembly GCF_042656465.1). NCBI lineage: Bacteria > Bacillati > Actinomycetota > Actinomycetes > Kitasatosporales > Streptomycetaceae > Streptomyces > Streptomyces gamaensis. Next base: position 20,663 of record NZ_JBHSPB010000020.1, on the reverse strand, counting down.
GGCCGCGGAGGCCTCCCGCAGCCGCGCCGAGGCCTGGGTCGCGCCGGTCGACGGCTACAGCATCGGCCAGCCCTTCGGCATCAACGGCAGCATGTGGGCCAACAAGCACAGCGGCCAGGACCTCGTCGTCGGCACCGGTACCCCGGTCAAGGCCGTGCACGGCGGTACGGTCGTCAAGGCCGGCCCGAACGGCGGCGGCGACGGCCCCGCCTACGGCAACGCCATCGTGATCAAGCACGCCAACGGCACGTACTCGCAGTACGCGCACCTCTCGCAGGTGAAGGTCGCCGTCGGCCAGGCCGTGACCACCGGCCAGGAGATCGGCCTGTCCGGCTCCACCGGCAACTCCACCGGCCCCCACCTGCACTTCGAGATCCGCACCACCCCCGACTACGGCTCCGCCGTCGACCCGCTGGCCTTCCTGCGCGCCCGCGGCGCCGGCCTCTGAGCCGACGCGAGCGCGGCAGCACGACGGCAGGCCCCTGATCGCGGGCGCGCCTACGGTGGAAGCGGGGACCGCACCACCGGGAGCGCGCCATGATCAGGGGCATCGCCATCACCACCGTCTGGGTCCTCGACCAGGACCGGGCGAAGGAGTTCTACACACGGAAGCTGGGGCTCGAAGTCCGTACCGACGCGACCGTCGGCGCGGGCACGGGCATGCGCTGGCTCACGGTCGGCGCCAAGGACCAGCCCGACGTCGAGCTGACGCTCATGGTGCCCGGGCCGCCGGGCCAGCGGGACCCCGAGGACGCCGAGGCGCTGCGGCGGCTCGTCGCCAAGGGGGCGCTGGGCGCGGGCGTGCTGCGCACCGACGACGTGCACCGCGACTACCAGGAGTTCAGGGCCAGGGGCGTCGAGTTCCTCCAGGAGCCGGCGGAGCGGCCGTACGGCACCGAGGCCATCCTGCGCGACGACTCCGGCAACTGGTTCTCGCTCACCCAGCCCGGCGAGCAGCCGGTCCTCGACGAGGACTGGGAGTGCAGGGATCCCATGTAGCCGTGCGCGTGCGGCCCGTCAGTCCGGCACCTGGATGACGGGGAACGTGCCCGTGTCCGTCGGCGAGGTCTCCGGCAGCCACAGCACGGCGATCGCGCCCGTGCCGCCCCCGAACCGCGGGTCCGCGTTGCGGAAGGTGAGCCGGGCGCCGAGCACCCGCGCCTGGCCGGCCGCGATGGTCAGCCCCAGCCCGTGCCCCTTGCCCGCGCGGTCCTCGCTGCCCGTACGGAACCGGCTCGGCCCCTCCCGCAGCAGCTCCTCCGGGAAGCCCGGACCGTGGTCGCGCACCCGCACCACGCGGCCCTCGACCGTGACCTCGTAGGGCCCCTTGCCGTACTTGACGGCGTTGACGAGCAGGTTGCCGAGGATGCGCTCCAGGCGGCGCGGGTCCGTCGAGACGTACGCGTCGCGGACGACCGTCACCTGCGCACGGGGCTCCAGGATGCCCACCCGGCGCTGCACGAACTCGCCGAGCAGGATCTCCTGCAGCTCGGCGCGCTCGGCGAAACCGTCCAGCCGGGCCACCTCCAGCACGTCCTCGACCAGGGTGCGCATCGCCTGCGCGCGGTCGCGCACGAGCTCCGTGGGCCGGCCCGGGGGCAGCAGCTCGGCCGCGGTGAGCAGGCCGGTGACGGGGGTGCGCAGCTCGTGCGCGATGTCGGCGGTGACCCGCCGCTCCGCCTCCAGCCGGTCCTGCAGCGCCTCCGCCATGCCGTCGACGGCGCGCGCGAGGTCGTCGGTCTCGTCCCGCACCCGGCCGCCGATGGCGTCGCGCACCCGCACCCCGGAGTCGCCGTCGGCGAGCTTGCGCGCGGCCGTGGCGGCCTTGCGCAGCCGCCGGGAGAGCTGTCCGCCGATGAGGACGCCGAGCGCGCAGCCGCCCAGGACCACCGACACCGAGCCGATGATCAGGGCCCGGTCCAGGGCGTCGAGGATGGCGAAGCGGTCCTGGAAGCGGGTGTGGATCGACAGGATCTTGCCGTTGCGCAGCGGGACGGAGGCCCACACCTGGGGGTTGCCGCCGGAGTCCTGCAGATAGGTGGCGCGCTGGCCCAGGGACGCGGCCTCGCGCAGCGGTCTGGGCAGCGCCGGGTCGTCGATCTTCGCGCGGAGCATGAGCCGGCCCGTGGACTCGTAGTAGCGCTGGGCGACCTGCACCTGCCCGTCGACCACGTCCCGGGCGTTGTCGAGCATCGACAGCCGGGCCGCGTTGTGCACGACGAGGCTCAGCGCGACCGCGACGAGCGCGCTGACCCCGGCGATGGCGAGCGTGACCTTCCAGCGCAGTCCGGTGCGCAGGGCGAGCTTCACCACGGGTGCGCTCCCAAACGGGTCAGCCTCTGAGTTTGTAGCCGAAGCCGCGGACCGTCTCGATCCGGTCCTGGCCGATCTTGCCGCGCAGCCGCTGCACATGGACGTCGACGACGCGGGTGTCGCCGCCCCAGCCGTAGTCCCAGACCCGCTCCAGCAGCCGGTCGCGGGAGAGGACGGTGCCCGGCGCCGAGGAGAACTCCAGCAGCAGCCGCATCTCGGTGGGGGTCAGGGCGACGGGCTCGCCCGCCTTGCGGACCTCCATGCCCTCGGTGTCGACCTCCAGGTCGCCGAAGCGCAGCACCCCGCTCGCCAGCGGCTCGGGCTCCTCGGTGCCGCCGGCCCCGGCCACGCCGCTGGCGTGCCCGAAGCGGCGCAGCACGGCCCGTATCCGGGCGACGAGCACGGCGCCGTCGAACGGCTTGGTCACGTAGTCGTCGGCCCCGGCCTCCAGGCCGAGCACGACGTCGATGGAGTCCGCGCGCGCGGACAGCATGATCACGGGGACGGTGGACTCGTCACGGATGCGCCGGCACAGGCTCACCCCGTCCAGTCCCGGCACCATGACGTCCAGCAGCGCGATGTCCGGCTGCCGGGCACGGAACTTCTCCAGCCCCAGCAGCCCGTCGGGCACCGCCGTCACCTCGAAGCCGTCGCGTTCCAGCGCCAGCTGGGTCGCCTCGCGGATGACGTCGTCGTCCTCGACGAAGAGCACATGCGTATCGGCCACGCGCGCTCAGCCCTCCGTTCCCATGCTCGGGAGATCGCCCTTGTCGTTGTTGCCGACCCGGCTGTAGTCGGCGTGCGTGCGACCGGTCTCGTGGAACTCGTCCCCCGACCAGCGGTACGTCATGACATCCTCGCCCGACGCGCAGCACACCGCGTCACCCGGCCCGTAGATCTGCTTGGTGACGCGCAGGTCGTCCCGGTCTATCTCGGCGTAGACCGGGGGCTGCTCGGCGGAGAACACGTTCTCGTACGAGTCGCCCTTCGCACGGTACACATAAGAGCCCACTCCGAAGGAATCCCCGCAGGTCAGGATGTTGACCACGACGTCGTCACGGGGGCCGCCGGTGAGCCGGCCGTAGATCACGTCGACCGGGTACTCGTTCTTCACGCAGGGCTTGAGGTTCTTCTTGACCAGGTCGGAGACCTTGGGGTCGTTCTTGACCAGCCGCACGGCGTCGACCTTCTGCCGGGCCGACGCCGAGGCCGTGGGCGGCAGGGACGGCCGTGCCGCGGACTGCGTCTGCGCGGCGCCCTCCCGGCGCACGCCGTCGCTGCCCGCCTCACAGCCCGCGAGCAGCAGACCGGCGGCCGCGGCCAGTGCCGCGACCGCCCCGCCGGTGACCAGGACCGGCCTGTGGTGCTCGATGGACCCGGTGGGCCGGGTGTGCGGTGCCCTGGTCAGGCCGCGCACCGTTCGTCCCGCCCCCGCTCGCCTCGCTCCAGGGCGTGGAAGTCCAGATCGCGGCTCTCCAGCTCCTGCCGCAGCCGGGCCAGTGCCCGGTGCAGCGTGCTCTTGACCGTGCCGGTCGACATGCCGAGCGCCTCCGCCGTCTCCTCGGTGCTCATCTGCTCCCAGTGGCGCAGCACCACGACGCTGCGCTGCTTGGGCGCCAGAACGCCGAGGATGTCCATGAGCAGGGCCCGGTCGGCGTGCTGCTCCGTGCCGTCCTCGACACTCGCGTCGGGGAGCTGCTCGGTGGGCACCTCGTCGAGCTTGCGGGCCCGCCACCACTCCGTACGCGTGTTGATCATGACACGGCGGAGGTAGGCGTCGGCGAGGGACTTGTCCGCTATCCCGTCCCAGCGGCCGTAGGTGCGCACGAGGGCGGTCTGCAGGAGGTCCTGCGCGTCGATGGGGTCGGGGACCAGGCGGCGGGCACTGCGCAGCAGGGCGTCCTGACGATTGCGCACGTACTCCTCGAAGTCCAGAACCTTGCCGCTGCCGGCCATCGTGCAGCCTCCATTCCCCTTGCGTTCCCCGCGTCGGCGCTGGTCGTCCAGCACGGGTAGGACGCTACGGAGCGGCTGTTGCGACGTGATGTGCGGCAGCCCTTCAGCTGGTGCACAGCTGTCCATAGGTTGTGTAACAGCAGTCGCAGAAAGAGGGGGAACAGTGGCGTAAAGGTTGCTCTGTCCGCTTCAGATCACACTCCCGTGTGAAACCGCAGCCCCTCCCGTCAGGTCAGCGGCAGCCGGTACGTGCCGTCCTCCAGCGGCTCCACGAGCCCGTCCGCGACCAGTCCGTCCAGGGCCCGGGCCCGCTGCACCGGCTCGTCCCACACCGCGTCCAGCACCCGCTGCGGTACGGGCGCGACCGCCTCCCGCAGCACGGCCAGCAGCTTGCCGCGCACCTGGCGGTCCGTACCCGCGTACGTCTGGCCCCGGCGCGGCGGGCCGTCGTGCGCCGGGGAGCCGGCCGCGCGCCACGCGCAGCTGCCCGCGATCGGGCAGCGCCCGCACTGCGGCGTGCGCGCGGTGCACACCAGCGCCCCCAGCTCCATCGTCGCCGCCGCCCAGCGGGCCGCCACCGGCTCGCTCTCGGGCAGCAGCGCGCGGGCCAGACGCCGCTCGGCGGCGGTCGTCGCGTTCGGCGGGTACTGCACGCCCGTCACGGCGCGCGCGAGGACCCGCCGCACATTGGTGTCGAGGACCGCGTGCCGCTGCCCGTACGCGAACGAGGCGACCGCCGCCGCCGTGTACTCCCCGACACCCGGCAGCGCCAGCAGCGCGGCGTGGTCGCCCGGCACGGTGCCGCCGTGCAGCTCCGTGATCGCCGACGCGGCCGCGTGCAGCCGCAGCGCGCGCCGCGGATAGCCGAGCCGGCCCCACGTGCGCACCGCCTCGCCCGGCGGCTCCGCCGCCAGATCGGCCGGGCGCGGCCAGCGCGCCAGCCACTGCTCGTACACCGGCAGCACCCGGCCGACCGGCGTCTGCTGCAGCATGAACTCGCTCACCATCACGCCCCACGCCCCGGCCTCGGGCCGCCGCCAGGGCAGATCCCGGGCGTGCGCCTCGAACCAGTCGATGACGGGCGCGTGCAGGACGGCGGGCGGGGCGGACAGCGTGTCCGGGGACCGGGGAGTCAGGGGCGTGAGTGTCATGACGCCCCGATCCTGACATGCCCTCGCCCCCGGGGAAAACGATCCGGACTGGTCACCGGTGAGCGGACGCGGTGGAATGGGGCCCATGAGCGAGCAGGACGTACCCGAGGCGATCCGTGCCGCCCTCGGCGCGCACACGACCCTGACCCTGGCGTACGCGGACGAGGACGGCCCGCAGGCGTGCGCCGTCTTCTACGCCCTCGCGGCAGCCACAGAAAGCCCGGGGGACTCGGAAGACCCGGTCAGCGGTCAACTCCCTTTCGCCCCCTCCCTGTTCTTCGTCACCTCGCCCACCACCCGCCACGGCCGTGCCCTCCTCTCCGGCGGAACCGACGGAACCGGCGGAACCGGCGGCACGCGCGTCGCCTTCACCGCCCAGCGCGACGGCCAGGACTGGACCGCCCTGACGGGAGTTCAGGGCCGCGGCGTCTGCCGTGTCCTCGCCGGCGCGGACCGCGCGGCCGCCCGGCACACGTACGGCACGCGCTTCCCGGACGTCGAGCGCGACGCCCGGCTGCGGCAGGCCATGGACCGTACCGACTTCTGGGAACTGCGCCCCGACTGGCTGCGGCTGATCGACAACGGGCGCGGCTTCGGCCACCGGACCGAGTGGCCGCCCCGCGCCCCCGAAGCGTGAATCCCGGCCCGCAGGCGGGCAGATGATGAGAAAAGTAGGCACCCACCCGGCGGGTACGGTCTGGTCCCCCGGCCGATCTCTCGTAGAGTCTTCGCGTGGGATCTCTGCGCAATCCGATCGGGCCGCTTCCCTCCTCCATCTACTGGCGGCGGAGGGCCGTTGCGCTGGGCGTGCTCGGTCTTCTCGTTCTGCTCGTGGTGTGGCTCGTCGGCGTGGGAGGTGACGGCGGCTCCGGCGGTTCGCAGAGCAAGGGATCGAACGGCAGCCAGCAGGGCCCGTCCGACACCACCATCACCCCGGGGCCCACGCCTTCCGGGCCGCACTACAGCCAACGCCCGGGCGGGCGCGGCGACTCGGGCGGCGCCACCGGCGGCGGCACCGGCGACCACCCCACCGGCGGTGGGACGGGCGGTGGCGGTACGGGCGGCGGCGCGGCCGGCAGCGGCGGTTCGAGCACGGGCGGCGTCGGTGCCCCCGCCGGAGTGCTCGGCACCGGCGACAGCCGCAGCGTCGCGGCCACCTCGTCCCTGCCCGACTGCACGGCCGCCGCGACCAGGCTCCAGGTGCGCAGCGTCAAGAACAGCTACGGGCCCGACGAGAAGCCCAAGTTCGAGATCGTCGTGCTCAACACCGGCGGCAGCGCCTGCAAGGTGGACTTCGCCACCGGCGCGGCCGTGCTCAGCATCACCGACCCGGGCGGCGAGGAGCACATCTGGTCCTCCGGCGACTGCGCGAAGGGCGCCGCCCCCTTCCTCGTCGAGGTGCCCGGCTCGGGCCAGACCAAGCGCACCGTGGAGTGGGACCGCAAGCGCTCCGCCCCGAACTGCGCGACGCCGTCCGGCGACACGCTCGCCGCGCCCGGTACGTACCGGGTGGAGATCAAGGTGGCGGGCGTCACCGAGCGGCTGGAATTCGCCCTCGACAAGAGCTGAGCCAAGAGCTGAGCCGGTGCGGGCGGGGCCCCGGCGGCACGTACCCGCCGGGGCCCCGCCCGCACCGTCACACGTAACGTTCGAGGATCGAGGACTCCGCGAGCCGCGAGAGCCCCTCGCGCACCGAGCGGGCGCGGGCCTCGCCGACGCCGTCGACGGTCTGCAGATCGTCCACGCTCGCGGCCAGCAGCTTCTGCAGCCCGCCGAAGTGCTCCACGAGCCGCTCGATGATGGCGCCGGGCAGCCGCGGCACCTTCGCCAGCAGCCGGTAGCCGCGCGGCGAGACCGCCGAGTCCAGGTTCTCCGGGGAGCCGCTGTAGCCCAGCGCCCGGGCCACGATGGGCAGTTCGAGGAGCTCGGCGTGGCTGAGGGAGTCCAGCTCGGCCAGCGCCTCGGCGACCGTACGCGTGCGTTTCGCGGTCGGCTCCGGCACATAGTCCCGCACGACCAGGTCGCGCTCCGGCTCCACCCCTGCGATCAACTCGTCGAGCTGCAACGACAGAAGCCGGCCGTCGGTGCCCAGCTCCACCACGTACTCGGTGATCTCGGTGGCGATACGGCGCACCAGCTCCAGCCGCTGCGAGACCGCCGTCACGTCGCGGACGGTCACCAAGTCCTCGATCTCCAGGGCGGAGAGGGTGCCCGCGACCTCGTCCAGCCGGAGCTTGTAGCGCTCCAGGGTGGCCAGCGCCTGGTTGGCGCGCGAGAGGATCGCCGCCGACTCCTCCAGCACCCGCCGCTCCCCGCCCACGTACAGGGCGATCAGCCGCATCGACTGGCTGACCGAGATCACCGGGAAGCCGGTCTGGATGGACACCCGCTGCGCCGTGCGGTGGCGCGTGCCGGTCTCCTCGGTGGGGATCGACGCGTCCGGGACGAGCTGCACACCCGCCCGCACGATCTTGGTGCAGTCCTTGTCGAGGATGAGCGCGCCGTCCAGCTTGCACAGCTCGCGCAGCCGCGTCGCGGTGAACTCGACATCGAGGACGAAGCCGCCGGTGCACAGCGACTCCACGGTCTTGTCCATGCCGAGGACGATGAGCCCGCCGGTGTTGCCGCGGAGAATGCGCTCAAGGCCGTCACGCAGAGCGGTGCCGGGCGCGACGGCGCTCAGCGAGGCGCGCATCAGACCGTCGGCACCGGAGCCGCCCCCGGCCCTGCCGGGGCCCGCTGCCCGGTCGTTGGCTGCCACTGCACTCCTCCGGTCGCGTCGCAAGGTATACGGTTCCGCAGGCCGCCCTGCTTGCGCGCGTACGCGTGTTGCCGTACGTACGGGCGAGACCAGGGCAAAGTCTACTGGCGTATTCGGGCGCCCAGCCTATTAAAGAGTGCCTGCCGCCGATCGGACAGGGCTCTCGTCGGCCGGGCCGTCCGGCCCCGCTTTCCGCCGATTCTCCCGAGGTACCCTCCCGGGCAGCACGCGAAGCGCGTCACCGATGTCCGCGACCTCCAGCACCCGCATCCCGGCCGGAACCTTCCCCGGGTCGCCCGGCACCAGCGCGTGCGTGAAGCCCAGGCGCGCCGCCTCCGCCAGCCGCCGCTGCACGCCCGTCACCCGCCGCACCTCGCCCGCCAGCCCCACCTCGCCGATCGCCACCAGGTTCTTCGGCAGCGGGGTGTCGCTCGCGGCGCTCGCCAGGGCGAGGGCGACGGCGAGATCGGCGGCCGGCTCGGACAGCTTCACCCCGCCCACCGTGGCGCTGTAGATGTCCCGCTTGCCCAGCGCGCTGATCCGGCCGCGCTGTTCGAGGACGGCGAGCATCATCGACACCCGGGAGGTCTCCAGGCCCGAGGTGGTGCGCCGGGGCGAGGGGATCTGCGAGTCGACCGTCAGCGCCTGCACCTCGGCCACCAGCGGGCGGCGGCCCTCCAGCGTGACCGTCAGGCACGTGCCCGGCACGGGCTCGGCGCGGCGGGTCAGGAACAGGCCGCTGGGGTCGGCCAGACCCGTGATGCCCTCGTCGTGCAGCTCGAAGCAGCCCACCTCGTCCGTCGCCCCGTAGCGGTTCTTCACGCCCCGCACCAGGCGCAGCCGGGCGTGCCGGTCGCCCTCGAAGTGCAGCACCACGTCCACCAGGTGCTCCAGCAGCCGCGGGCCCGCGATGGCGCCGTCCTTGGTGACGTGACCGACCAGCAGCGTGGTCATGCCGCGCTCCTTGGAGGCCCGGATCAGCGCGCCCGCCACCTCGCGCACCTGCGCCATGCCGCCCGGCGCGCCCTCGATCTCCGGGGAGGCCACCGTCTGCACCGAGTCCATGACCAGCAGGGAGGGCCCGACCGCGTCCAGATGCCCGAGAACGGCCGACAGATCGGTCTCGGCGGCGAGATACAGATGCTCGGACAGGGCCCCGATGCGGTCGGCGCGCAGCCGCACCTGGCTCGCGGACTCCTCGCCCGTCACATACAGCGTGCGGTGCCGCTCCGAGGCCGCCTTGGCCGCGACGTCCAGCAGCAGCGTGGACTTGCCGACGCCGGGCTCGCCCGCCAGCAGCACCACCGCTCCGGGCACCAGACCGCCGCCGAGCACCCGGTCCAGCTCGGGAACGCCCGTACCGCGCGCGGTGGCCTGCCGGCCGTCGACCTGCCCGATGGGCAGCGCGGCGGAGGTCACACGGCCGGCCGCGGTCGTGCGCACGGCGGGCGAGCCGTACTCCTCGACCGTGCCCCACGCCTGGCACTCGGGGCAGCGGCCGAGCCACTTGACCGTGGTCCAGCCGCACTCGGTGCAGCGGTAGGAGGGCCGGTCCTTGGCGGACGAGCGTGAGGTACGGGCAGCCATGCGAGCCACCGTAGTGGGGGCCACCGACAGCCCCGGCACCCGGCACCGGGCCCGGGTACGCCGCCGCGTCCCCGCACCGGCGCGCACACCCCCACCGGGGAGCCAGAACGTACAGTTCCTGTCCCCTTTTGAGGGAGAAGCTCACTCGAACGACGTAATCCTGCGTCAGCGGCGGGGACCAGGGCCCGCCACCGGCCTACCGTCGCCGGGATGACGAGGAGGCCCGAGCACCCCATGCGCGGCACCGGCGCGGACCGTGTCCGCTCGGACAGCGGCCGCGGCCCGCACGCGGCCCGCACGGCCGACCACACCCTCGGGCAGCGCCCGCCCCTGGAGTACGAGCCGTATCTCGACGGGCTGTTCACCTACTGCCTGTCCGTCCTGTGCGAGCACGGCGCCGCGGCCGCCGCCCTCGGCGAGGCCCTCGCCGCGGCCGAGCGGCGGGCCGACCGCGCCCCCGGCGAGGAACTGCGCCGCTCCTGGCTCTACGCGCTCGCCCGCTGGGCCTGTCTGCGCCGGCTCGCCGACCCCGACGCCCGGCAGGACCCGCCGCCCGCCGGCCCCGACGACAAGGAGCGCGCCGAGCTCGCCCGCCTCGCCTGGCCCGAGGCCGCCGGCACCACCCCCGTGCAGCGCGAGGCCCTCGAACTGGCCGTCCGCCACGGGCTCGCCGCGCACGAGGTCGCCGCCGTGCTCGGCCTGGAGCCCGATCCCGCCCTGACCCTGCTCTCCAGCGCCGCCTGCGAGGTCGAGCGGACCCGTACCGCCCTGGCCGTCGTCGAGTCGGGCCGCTGCCCGGTCGTCGCGCGGTTCGCCGGCGACAGCCAGGTGCTGCTGAGCGCCGCGCTGCGCCGCGAACTGGTGCGCCACGTCGACGAGTGCGCCGAGTGCCGGCGCACGGCCGAGCGCGCCACCGCCGGGGAGCCCTGGCCGGGCACCGCCGCGTCCACGGCCGCGCTGCCCGTGCTGACCGCTCCCGCGCAGGCCGTGGCGGCGGCGCGGGCCGCCGCCACGGGCACGCGCGGCCGGCGCGGGCCCGCCGCCGCCCCCGTCCCGCGCTTCGACCGGCGCGGCTTCCCGCAGGACCCCAAGGAGCGCTCCGCCCGCCGGGGCCGGCTGCGCGGCCGGGCGGTGACCCTCACTGTCGTCACCACCGTCGTGTGCGCGCCCGTGCTCGCCCTGTGGGCCGCCTGCCGGGGCGCCCCGGCGACCCCGGAGGGCCACGAGGCGCCGAGGGTCTCCGCGAAGGAGAGCAGCGGGCTCACCGAGTACCCCTACGAGGAGGCCGCGCAGGCCGGGCAGGCCCTGCCGGGCGGCTCCGGCCCCTTCGCGAAGGCGGCGGCCGGTGCCCGGATCCCGGACGTGTCCGTCGCCGTCAGCGGCCCGGACGGTACCCCGCTGCCGGTCCCGGACGGCGGCGGCGCGTCCCCCGCCCCGCCCGGAGCCGCCCCCACGCTGCCGGGGCTCCCGGCGCCCGTCCCCGGACCCGGCCGGCTCACCGTCGAGGCGCAGCCCAGCGGCACGGCCACGCTGATCACGCTCACGGCGAGCGGCGGGGCGAGCGTCCACTGGTCGCTGACCACGGACGCGCCCTGGCTGCTGATCAGCCGTACGTCCGGCGAACTGCGCCCGGGGGAGTCCGTGACGGTCGCCGTCCGCGTCGACGCCGCGCGGCAGCCGGTCGGCCACTGGAGCGCCCGCGTGACGGTCGAACCCGGCGGCACGGCGGTGACGATCGAGGGCCGGGGCACCACCCCCGAGCCCACCCCGACCAGCGCGCCGCCCTCGCCCTCCCCGGCCGCCCCGACACAGCAGCCGCCGACGGCTGCTCCTCCGAAGGGACCGGCCCCGCACGGCGGTTGACAGGCGCGTGCCGGAGAGGGGGGAGACGCCTACAGCGCCGGATCCGCCGGGTGCGGGGCCATCGGCAGCTGCGCCGCCATCCGCTCCTCGCACAGCTCGACCAGCCGCGCGTACCCCTCCTCGCCCATCAGCTCGGTCAGCTCGGCCGCGTAGCTCAGGTACACCGGCTTGGCCCCCGTGTGCGCGGACTTCGCCGAGGTGCACCACCAGTTGAGGTCGTGGCCGCCCGGACCCCAGCCGCGGCGGTCGTACTCGCCGATCGAGACCTGCAGCACCTGGGTGTCGTCGGGTCGGTCGATCCAGTCGTAGGTGCGGCGCACCGGCAGCTGCCAGCACACGTCCGGCTTGGTCTCCAGCGGCTCCCGGCCCTCCCGCAGCGCGAGGATGTGCAGCGAGCAGCCCGCGCCGCCCGCGAACCCGGGCCGGTTCTGGAAGATGCACGAGCCCTGCCAGCGGCGCGTCTGGCGGTCGCCGTCCTCGTCGGTCTGCGTCCAGCCGGAGCCGGTGCCCACGTCGTGGAACTGCCAGATGTCCGGCGTCAGCCGGGCCACGTGCTCCGCGACGCGCTTCTCGTCGTCCTCGTCGGAGAAGTGCGCGCCCAGCGTGCAGCAGCCGTCGTCGGCGCGCCCGGCCCGGATGCCCTGGCAGCCGTTGCCGAAGACGCAGGTCCAGCGGGAGGTGAGCCAGGTCAGGTCGCAGCGGAAGACCTGCTCGTCGTCACCCGGGTCGGGGAACTCGACCCACGCGCGGGCGAAGTCGAGACCGACCTCGTCGGGCACCCCGGCCTTCGCTTTCGCCACACCGGGCACTGTCACGCCCTTGCGGCCCGCCTTGCCGAGTTTTTTGCCCTGCTTCGCCTTCTTCGTCTTCGCCACCCCTCCAGCCTATGCGCCCCCGGGGACCGCAGTAGCGTTCAGGCCATGAGACTCGGTGTCCTCGACGTGGGTTCGAATACGGTCCATCTGCTCGTGGTGGACGCGCACCCCGGCGCCCGCCCCCTGCCCGCCCACTCCCACAAGGCCGAGCTGCGCCTCGCGCAACTCCTCGACCCCGAGGGCGCGATCAGCGACGCCGGGATACAGCGGCTGATCGACGTCGTCCGCGACGCCCTCGACGCGGCCGAGGACAAGGGCTGCGAGGACGTCCTGCCGTTCGCCACCTCCGCCGTGCGCGAGTCCGCCAACGCCGACGCCGTCCTCGCCCGCGTCGAGAAGGAGACCGGCGTCACCCTGACCGTGCTCTCCGGCGAGGAGGAGGCCCGGCTGACCTTCCTGGCCGCCCGCCGCTGGTTCGGCTGGTCCGCCGGCCGGCTCCTCGTCCTCGACATCGGCGGCGGCTCCCTGGAGATCGCCTACGGACAGGACGAGGAACCCGACGCCGCCGCCTCCCTGCCGCTGGGCGCCGGCCGGCTCACCGCCGCCTGGCTGCCCGCCGACCCGCCCGACCCCACGGACGTACGGGCCCTGCGCCGCCACGTCCGCGCCCGTATCGCCGGCACCGTCGGCGACTTCGCCCGCCTCGGCGCCCCCGACCACACCGTCGCCACCTCCAAGACCTTCCGGCAGCTCGCCCGCATCGCCGGAGCCGCCGGGTCCGCCGCGGGCATCCACGTCCAGCGCACCCTCAGCCGCCGCGCCCTGGAGGAGTGGGTGCCCCGCCTCGCCACGATGACCGCCGCGCAGCGCGCCCAGCTGCCCGGGGTTTCCGAAGGGCGTGCACCGCAGCTGCTCGCCGGCGCGCTCGTCGCGGAGGCCGCGATGGACCTGTTCGGGGTGGACGAGCTGGAGATCTGCCCGTGGGCCCTGCGGGAAGGAGTGATCCTGCGGAGACTGGACCACCTGCCCGCCGTGTGACAGGCGGTCGTACGCTGTCCCTCGTGACAGAGCCTGTGGTGCGCATCCCGGATGCCAAGGTCGCGCTGTCCACCGCTTCGGTCTACCCGGAGTCGACGGCGACGGCCTTCGAGATCGCCGCACGCCTGGGCTACGACGGCGTCGAGGTCATGGTGTGGACCGACCCCGTCAGCCAGGACATCGAGGCCCTGCGCCGGCTGTCGGACCACCACGGGGTGCCGGTCCTCGCCGTGCACGCGCCCTGCCTGCTGATCACCCAGCGGGTGTGGTCCACCGACCCGTGGGTGAAGCTGCAGCGGGCCCGCGCCGCCGCCGAGAAGCTCGGCGCGAGCACCGTCGTCGTCCACCCGCCGTTCCGCTGGCAGCGCTCGTACGCGCGGGAATTCGTGCGCGGCGTCTGGCGGATGGCGGACGAGACCGACGTCCGCTTCGCCGTCGAGAACATGTACCCCTGGCGCTACCGCGACCGCGAACTCCTCGCCTACGCGCCCGACTGGGACGTCACCAAGGACGACTACCGCCACTTCACGGTCGACCTCTCGCACACCGCGACCGCCCGCACCGACGCCCTGCAGATGATCGACCGCATGGGCGACCGGCTCGCCCACATCCACCTCGCCGACGGCAACGGCTCCGCCAAGGACGAGCACCTGGTGCCCGGCCGCGGCAGACAGCCCTGCGCCGAACTGCTGGAGCGGCTCGCCGCGACCGGCTTCGACGGGCACATCGTCATCGAGGTCAACACCCGACGGGCCATGTCCACCGCCGAGCGCGAGGCCGACCTCGCCGAGGCCCTGGCCTTCACCCGGCTGCACCTGGCCTCGCCCCTGGGCGCACGGCGGCCGTGACCCCGCCCGACGCCCCGAGGAAGCGCGGCCGGCCCGCCCGCGCCCAGGCGGGTACGGGCCCCGGCACCCGGGAGCGCATCCTCGCCGCCGCCCGCGCCGAGTTCGCCGGACGCGGCTACGACCAGGCGTCCATCCGCGCCATCGCCCGCGGCGCGGGCGTCGACCCCGCCCTCGTCCACCACTACTTCGGGCCCAAGGAACAGATCTTCGCGGCCGCCGTGGAGGCGGGCTTCGCACCGGCCCTCGGGGCCCCCGGCGTGCTCGCGGCCGGCGGCCGGGACCAGGTCGGGGAGCGCCTCACCCGCTTCCTCCTCGGCCTGTGGGAGAACCCCGCCACGCGCGAGCCCCTCCTCGCGGTCGTCCGCTCCGCCGTCGCCAACGAGACGGCCGCCAGGGTCTTCCGCGAGCTCGTCGCCGTCCGGCTCATGCGCCCCGTCGCCGAGCAGCTCGACGTCCCCGACGCCCAGCTGCGGGCCGAACTCGCGGCGGCGCAGCTGGTGGGCGTCTTCATGCTCCGCTACGTCATCAAGGTGGAACCCCTGGCCTCGGCGGACGCCTCCCGCGTGATCGCCCTGGCCGCCCCGTCGGTGCAGCGCCATCTCACAGGCCAGTGATCCCGGGGCCCGCCCCGTACCGTCCGTCTCGGATGCCGGAAACCCCGTCCACCCCGCAGACGACCCGGCGTACCCTCGACCGACGTAGACACCCCGCACGAGGAGTCGAGCCGATGCCCGAGCTGAGGTCCCGTACCGTCACCCACGGCCGCAACATGGCCGGTGCCCGCGCCCTCCTGCGCGCCGCCGGCGTAGCGCGTGAGGACTTCGGCAAGCCGATCATCGCGGTGGCGAACAGCTTCACCGAGTTCGTGCCGGGCCACACCCACCTCCAGCCCGTCGGCCGGATCGTCTCCGACGCGATCAAGGCGGCGGGCGGCATCCCGCGCGAGTTCAACACCATCGCGGTCGACGACGGCATCGCCATGGGCCACGGCGGCATGCTCTACTCCCTGCCCTCGCGCGACCTGATCGCCGACTCCGTGGAGTACATGGCCGAGGCCCACTGCGCCGACGCACTGATCTGCATCTCCAACTGCGACAAGATCACGCCCGGCATGCTGATGGCCGCGCTGCGGCTGAACATCCCCACCGTCTTCGTCTCCGGCGGCCCCATGGAAGCCGGCAAGACGACCCTGGTCGACGGCACGGTCCGCACCAACCTCGACCTGATCAGCGCCATGTCCGAGGCCGCCGCGGAGTCCGTCTCCGACGAGGACCTGGCCCGTATCGAGGAGGCCGCCTGCCCCACCTGCGGCTCCTGTTCCGGCATGTTCACCGCCAA
Organism: Streptomyces gamaensis; assembly: GCF_042656465.1. Lineage (NCBI taxonomy): Bacteria > Bacillati > Actinomycetota > Actinomycetes > Kitasatosporales > Streptomycetaceae > Streptomyces > Streptomyces gamaensis. The sequence goes on along the minus strand of NZ_JBHSPB010000020.1, from coordinate 4,993 downwards.
CTCGATGAACTGCCTCGTCGAGGCCCTCGGCCTGGCCCTGCCCGGCAACGGCTCCACGCTCGCCACCCACACCGCCCGCAAGGAGCTCTACGAGGCCGCCGGCCGCACCGTCGTCGAGATCACCCGACGCCACTACGAGCAGGACGACCCGACCGTGCTGCCGCGCCGGATCGCCTCCCGTTCCGCCTTCGAGAACGCCATGGCCCTCGACGTGGCCATGGGCGGCTCCACCAACACCGTCCTGCACCTGCTCGCCGCCGCCCAGGAGGCCGGACTGGACTTCGGCCTGTCCGACATCGACGCCGTCTCGCGCCGTGTCCCGTGCGTGTGCAAGGTCGCGCCCAACGGCTCGTACCACATGGAGGACGTGCACCGGGCCGGCGGTATCCCCGCGATCCTCGGCGAGCTGCACCGCGCCGGCCACCTGCGCGAGGACGTGCACGCTGTGCACGCGGACTCGCTCGCAGAGTGGCTCAAGCAGTGGGACGTGCGCGGGGGTTCGCCCTCGCCTGAGGCTGTCGAACTCTTCCACGCCGCCCCCGGCTGCGTCCGTTCCGCACAGGCCTTCTCGCAGTCCGAGCGCTGGCAGTCCCTCGACCTTGACGCGGCCGCCGGCTGCGTCCGCGACACCGCTCACGCGTACTCGGCCGACGGCGGCCTCGCCGTGCTGCACGGCAACCTCGCCGCCGACGGCTGCGTCGTGAAGACCGCCGGGGTCGACGAGTCGATCTGGACGTTCGAGGGCCCGGCCGTCGTCGTGGAGTCCCAGGAGGAGGCCGTCGAGGCCATCCTCGGCAAGCGCGTCACGGAGGGCGACGTGGTCGTCGTCCGCTACGAGGGCCCCAAGGGCGGCCCCGGCATGCAGGAGATGCTCTACCCGACCTCCTTCCTCAAGGGCCGCGGCCTCGGCGCCAAGTGCGCCCTGATCACCGACGGCCGTTTCTCCGGCGGCACTTCGGGCCTGTCCATCGGACACGTCTCCCCCGAGGCGGCCGCGGGCGGCACGATCGCCCTCGTCGAGGACGGCGACCGCATCCGCATCGACATCCCGGCCCGCTCCGTCGAACTCCTCGTCCCCGAGGAGGAACTGACGGCCCGCCGACAGGCACTGGCCGGTACGTACGCCCCGCGCGACCGCGACCGCAAGGTCTCCCAGGCGCTGCGCGCGTACGCGGCGATGGCGACGAGCGCGGACAAGGGCGCGGTGCGCGACATCAGCAAACTGGGCTGAGGCGCCGCCCTGCGGCAGGGGCGCTCCCGGCACCCCTGCCGCAGCCGCCCGGCTGCAACCGCCCTGTCGTACCGTCAGTGCCAGCCCGACGGATCCGCCGCGTCGACCGCGAACACCTTCCCGTCCGGCGTCGCCCCGAACACCTTGCCCTCCGCCGCCACCGGCTTCGGCGGCAGGTCCGGATAGCCCTGCCCGGCCTTGGTCAGCCGCGGAGGCGTCTGCCCGAGCAGCGAACCGCGCGCCGTGTCCACGGCCAGCAGCCGCCCGTCGGCCGCCGAGAAGTACAGCCGCTCGTCGGTGGCCACCAGGGCCGAGGCGTTGGCGACGGCCGTCTCCAGCCGCCACAGCTGCCCGCCGCGCCGCACCTCCGGCAGCGCCTCGCCGCCGCCGGGCCGGGTGTCCACGGCGGTCAGCCCGCCGTCGCTGGACAGCATGTACACCGCGTCCCCCCGGGCGGCGACGCTCGTCGCGTACAGCGGCGCCGCCGGCCGCACCCGGTACTCGCGCTGCCCGTTCGGCTCGTAACGGACCACGGCGGACACCCGGTTCTCGGAGTCGAGGGCCGTCAGGATCAGCGCGTCGTTCGTCCCGTTGCCGACGGCCGTGAGATCGCCCTCCGCCGTGCGCTGCCACAGCGTCGTCCCGCGCTGCGCGTCGAGCGCGAGCACCTCGGTGCGGTGTTTGCCGGGCACCGGCGAGACCGCGTAGACGGGGCCCTCGCCGTAGGAGGAGAAGACGGGCCTGGTGTGCCGGGGCAGCTTCTGGTGCCACAGCTCCCGGCTCGTCCCGCCGTCGACGGCCGTCACGGTGCCGTCCGCCGCGACCAGCAGCACCGTGTCGGCCGTGTGGTAGACGCGCCCCTCGTACGCCGCCACGTTCCGCGTCCAGCGCGGCTCGCCCGTCGCCGGGTCCAGCGCCGTGAGCACCTTGCCGTCCGGCGTCACCACATGGATCAGCCCGCCGCAGGCCACGGGCGCGGACCGGGCACTGGCCCCGGCCCGCCGCCAGACGGGCCGCCCGGTGCGCGGATCGATCCGGGAGGCCTGCACACCGTCCGCGGAGCAGTACAGCGCGTCCTGTGCGTACGTGCAGAACCCGCCGCGGGCCCGCTCCTCCCGCTCCTCGCTCTCTTCCTCCTCCAGCATGGACATCTGCCACGGCTGCCACTCGTGCCCCGCCGCCGTGGGCCGTGTCTGCAGCGGGGAACCGGGCCGCTCCGCCTCGGCCAGCACCCAGTACGCCCCACCGGCCAGCGCCACGGCCCCCACCGCCGCGGCCACCGTCCACACCGCCCGCCGCCGGCCGCCCCGGGGGCGGCGCACCGGCACCAACCGCTGGTGCGGCTCGGCCTGTTGGGGTCTCTCGCGCTCCTCCTGCGGAACGGTCGACGGTAGTACGTGCGAGGTGTGGGAGGTACGGGAGGTGTACGCCGCCGGTGACGGCAGCGGCTCCCGGGCCGTCTGCTGCAACCGGGACATGAGGGCGTCCGGCGACGGCCGCAGCGCCGGCTCCTTCGCCAGACAGTCCCTGATCAGCGGCACGAGATCGGCCGGAAGCCCCGTCAGATCCGGCTCGTTGTGCACCACCTGATAGGCGACGATGTACGGACTGTCCGACTCGAACGGCCCCCGCCCCGTCGCCGCGTGCACCAGCAACGACGCCAGCGCGAACACGTCCGCCGCGGGCCCCACCTCGCGCGGCCGCTGGAACTGCTCCGGCGCCATGAACGGCGGAGTGCCGATCAACTTTCCCGTCTCGGTGCGCAGTTCACTGTCGTACGGCCGTGAGATACCGAAGTCGATGACCTTCGGCCCGTCCTCCGCCAGCAGGACGTTGCTCGGCTTGAGATCCCGGTGCACCACCCCCGCGCGATGGATGTCGCGCAGCGCCTCCGCCAGCCCGGCCGCCAACTGCCGCACCTCGGCGGGGTTCAGCGGCCCGTTCCGCTTCACACGCTCCGAGAGCGTGGGACCGGGAATGTAGAGCGTCGCCATCCACGGCCGCTCCCCGTCCGGGTCCGCGTCCACCACCGGCGCGGTGAACGCGCCGCTCACCCGCCGGGCCGCCGCGACCTCCTGCCGGAACCGCGCCCTGAACTCGGGATCCACCGCGTACTCGGGATGCACGACCTTCACCGCGAGCCGCATTCCGGACGCCGAACGCGCCAGGTGCACCACTCCCATGCCGCCGGAGCCGAGCCGCCCCTCCAGCCGGTACGGGCCGGCGCACTGCGGATCCTCCGGTTCCGGGCCCGTCCCGCTCCTGCGCAGCGGCGGCATTCCCCACCCCCGTTGTCCGTACGGCCGCGGCCGAGCCGGAGCCTAATCGATACGGCGGGGGAAACCCGGGAAGGCATGGCCGCGCCTTGTAGCCTGCGCATGTCATCGCATGCCTGGGGGAGGACCACACGTGACCACGGACGGGACCAACGAGATGAACGAGACCGGCGAGGACCCGGCGGGAGCGGAGCCCACGGTCATCGAGGACCCGGCGGGTGTGGAAGCTACGGAAGGTACGGAAGGGCCGGCGAACGCGAAACCCGACGTCCCCCTCCAGGCCCGCTCCTTCGCCGCCGCCGTCTCCTACCCGGTCGCCCCCGGCTACCAGGTCAACGTGCGCAGCGGCCCGAACACCGGAAGCCAGGTCGTACGCGTCCTGCCCATGGACTCCCGGATCCAGATCCGCTGCCAGACCCGCGGCCAGACCGTCTCCGGCCCCTGCGGCACCACCGACATCTGGGACAACATCGGCCCGGGGCAGTACGTCTCCGACGCCTATGTGAAGACGGGCAGCAGCGGCTTCGTCACCATCCGCTGCGCCTGACGGGGCCGCGGGGCCACGGGGCGGTCATGGCGCGGTGGCAATAATCGACACATGACCGAAGAGAACGGGGCACATCACTCGACGCCCGAGGCGACGGGCCCGCAGCCGGAGCCGATCCGCTTCTACGGAACGACCTGGCTCCGCCACGACGGCGGCTACGCCCTGCGCCGCATCGCCACCGGCCTCGGCGCACTGGTCGCGGCCGCGGCCGGAGCGGCCGTGCTGCGCTTCGGCTACCAGGGCCTGACCATCGCCAAGGTCGGCAGCCTCGTCAACGCGCTGGTGGTCGTGGCCTTCGCGGTGTGCAGCGCCATCGCCTTCCGTCGCACCTGGGAGGGCTTCGTCGGCCGCCGGACGGAAGGCGGCACCGACGACCGCTCGATGCACAGCATCATGCTGATCGGCTTCATCGGCTCCCTCCTCGCCTACTCCTGCCGCACCCTCGTCGAGGCCCCCGGCGAGAAGCTGCGCCGCAAGGAGTACGAGGAGGCCGCCGCCCGCCACGAACGCCGCCGCTCCGCCCGCACGGGCAACCCGGCCGCGCGCGCGTCGAAGCAGTCGGGGCAGTCGAAGCGGTCGGGGCAGCCGGGGCAGAAGAAGCGCAAGGGCCGCTAGCGGGTAGGGGGATGTGCCAAGCACCCCGGACCTCGTGTAGTGTTCTCCGAGTTGCCACGGGGCCAAGCGGCCCCAGGGCGGCACCTCTCGCCAGACGGCGGCTTTCTCTACTGCAGTACGACCCCTCGTCCGGGGTGAATTCCGGCGTGTCCGGAATTCGGTCGGGCGGCTCCGATTAGGAGCCGGGAGGGAAACCGGCTAAAGTAGTGATCACGCCGGGCCGCGAAAGCGGAAAGGCGAGAAAGACCCCGCTCCAGCAGGGGGCCAGGGCCGGAAATCGGATCTGGTAAGGTTGGAAACACCGAAGGGAAGCGCCCGGAGGAA
>NZ_JBHSPB010000019.1:0-128362 GCF_042656465.1 Streptomyces gamaensis | reverse complement strand
CACCTACGGCGGTATGGCCCGTCACGGCGGCGGTGCGTTCTCCGGCAAGGACCCGTCCAAGGTGGACCGTTCGGCGGCGTACGCGATGCGCTGGGTCGCGAAGAACGTGGTCGCGGCCGGTCTGGCCACGCGCTGCGAGGTGCAGGTGGCGTACGCGATCGGCAAGGCCGAGCCGGTCGGCCTGTTCGTGGAGACCTTCGGCACGAACACGGTGGAGACCGAGCGGATCGAGAACGCGGTCTCGGAGGTCTTCGACCTCCGCCCCGCCGCGATCATCCGCGACCTCGACCTGCTGCGCCCGATCTACTCCAAGACGGCGGCGTACGGGCACTTCGGGCGTGAGCTGCCGGAGTTCACGTGGGAGCGCACCGACCGCGTCGAGGCACTGAAGAAGGCCGCAGGCCTGTGAATCCGCCCGCTTCCCCGGACCGCACCGAGAAGGGAACCGCATGCGCATCGCCGTCACAGGATCCATCGCCACCGACCACCTGATGACCTACCCGGGCAGGTTCGCCGACCAGTTCCTCGAAGGCCACCTCGACCGGGTCTCCCTGTCCTTCCTCGCCGACCGGCTCGACATCCGCGACGGCGGCGTCGGCGCGAACATCGCCGTCGGCCTGGGCCGGCTGGGACTGCGCCCGTTACTGGCCGGAGCCGTGGGCCTCGACTCCACCGACTGGCTGCGCCGCCTGGCCGCCGAGGGCGTGGACACCGGCCTGGTGCACGTGAGCGCCACGGCGTACACCGCCCGGTTCGTCTGCACCACGGACGCCGAGCAGAACCAGATCGCCAGCTTCTACACGGGCGCCATGGCCGAGGCCCGGCGGATCTCACTGGCACCCGCCGCCCGCGAGGGCCTGGACCTGGTCGTGGTCGCGCCCAACGACCCGGAGGCGATGCGCCGCCACACCGAGGAGTGCCGCGGCCTCGGCCTGGACTTCGCCGCCGACCCCTCGCAGCAGCTGGCCCGGCTGGACCGGGAGGAAGCACGCCACCTGGTCGACGGCGCGCGCTTCCTGTTCACCAACGAGTACGAGGCCGAGCTGCTGCAGCACCGCACCGGCTGGACGGCCCGGGAGATCCTCACCCGGGTCGGCACCTGGATCACCACACTCGGCGCCCGCGGCGTCACCCTGGCCCGAGCCGGGGAAGAGCCCGTCCTGACCGTGCCCGCCGTCCCGGCGGACCACGCGCAGGACCCCACCGGGGTGGGGGACGCCTTCCGGGCGGGCTTCCTCGCCGGCGTGGCCTGGCAGTGGCCGTGCGAGCGCTCCGCCCGGCTGGGCTGCGCGCTGGCCACGGTCGTCCTGGAGTCGGTCGGCACCCAGGAGTACGAGCTGAACGCCGACGACGTGACCGCCAGGATCGAGCGCGCCTACGGACCGCAGGCCGCCGCGGAGGTCCGGCTCCGGCTGAAAGAAGCCCTGTGAAGCTGAAAGAAGCCCTGTGAAGCGGCGAGGGACCCGCCGCCGCCCTGGAGATCCACTCGGCCCTCGGCCCCGTGCCCGACGGCCGGCTCCCGGGCGGCGGCCCCACGGCCCCGGCACGGCGGGAGGAGGCCTGGCAGAGCCCTTACCCTGGACGGGTGAGTCGTAGCGAGGTTGGCGGATTGAAGACATACGAGGTGCGCACCTACGGGTGCCAGATGAACGTCCATGACTCCGAGCGGCTCTCGGGCCTGCTGGAGGACGCGGGCTACGTCCGCGCGCCCGAGGACACCGCGGAGGGCGAGGCCGACGTCGTCGTCTTCAACACCTGCGCGGTGCGGGAGAACGCCGACAACAAGCTCTACGGCAACCTCGGCCGGCTCGCGCCGGTGAAGTCGCGGCGGCCCGGCATGCAGATCGCCGTCGGCGGCTGCCTCGCGCAGAAGGACCGCGACAGCATCGTCAAGCGCGCCCCCTGGGTCGACGTCGTCTTCGGCACGCACAACATCGGCTCCCTGCCCGTCCTGCTGGAGCGTGCCCGCGTCCAGCAGGAGGCGCAGGTCGAGATCGCCGAGTCCCTGGAGGCGTTCCCCTCGACGCTGCCGACCCGGCGCGAGAGCGCGTACGCGGCCTGGGTCTCCATCTCCGTCGGCTGCAACAACACCTGCACTTTCTGCATCGTCCCGGCGCTGCGCGGCAAGGAGAAGGACCGCCGGCCCGGCGACATCCTCGCCGAGATCGAGGCCCTCGTCGCCGAGGGCGTCACCGAGATCACCCTCCTCGGGCAGAACGTCAACGCCTACGGCTCCGACATCGGGGACCGCGAGGCGTTCTCCAAGCTGCTGCGCGCCTGCGGCGGGATCGAGGGCCTGGAGCGCGTGCGCTTCACCTCCCCGCACCCCCGCGACTTCACCGACGACGTCATCGCCGCGATGGCCGAGACGCCCAACGTGATGCCGCAGCTGCACATGCCGCTGCAGTCCGGCTCCGACACCGTGCTGCGCGCGATGCGCCGCTCCTACCGGCAGGAGCGCTTCCTCGGCATCATCGAGAAGGTCCGCGCGGCGATGCCCGAGGCGGCGATCTCCACCGACATCATCGTGGGCTTCCCCGGCGAGACCGAGGAGGACTTCGAGCAGACCATGCACGTCGTGCGCGAGGCCCGCTTCGCGCAGGCCTTCACCTTCCAGTACTCCAAGCGCCCGGGCACCCCGGCCGCCGAGATGGACGGGCAGATCCCCAAGGAGGTCGTCCAGGCCCGCTACGAGCGCCTGGTCGCCCTCCAGGAGCAGATCTCCTGGGAGGAGAACAAGAAGCAGGTCGGCCGCACCGTGGAGGTCCTGGTCGCCGAGGGCGAGGGCCGCAAGGACGACGCCACGCGGCGGCTGTCCGGCCGGGCCCCCGACAACCGCCTGGTGCACTTCGACCGGCCCGCCGAGCCGGTCCGCCCGGGCGACATGGTGACCGTGGACATCACCTACGCCGCCCCGCACCACCTGCTCGCCGAAGGCCCCGCCAGGAGCGTGCGCCGCACCCGCGCGGGCGACGCCTGGGAGAAGCGCAACGCGGCCCCCGCCGCGAAGCCGGCCGGCGTGATGCTGGGCCTGCCCACCATCGGCGCGCCCGCGCCGAGCGCGGCCCCGGCCCCCACGGGCTGCGGCTGCGACTGACACCCGCTCCACGACGGGACCGTACGGGCGGCGGGCGCACGGCAGGAGCGTAGGGTCGGCCCATGCTTGTCGCCGCCGCCGTGTGCCCCTGCCCGCCCCTGCTCGTCCCGGAGGTCGCCGCCGGCGCCGCGCCCGAGCTCGACGCCCTGCGGGCCGCGTGCCTCGACGCTGTCGGCGTGCTCGCGGCCGCGCGGCCGGAGCGGCTCCTCGTGGTCGGCCCCACCGGTCCGGAGGGCAGCGGCCGCCATCCGCAGGGCGCGACCGGCTCGTTCCGGGGCTTCGGCGTGGACACCGGGGTGCGGCTGGGCCCGGACGGGGCGGCGGGGGAGCGGACCCTGCCGCAGTCCCTCGCCGTGGCCGCCTGGCTGCTGCAGCGCACCGGCTGGGCCGACGCGCCCGTCGAGGGACTGGGCGTGGAGGAGGACCTGGAGCCCGCCGCGTGCCTGGCCGCCGGCCGGGAAGCGGCAGCGGCGCCCGGGCGGCTCGCCCTGCTGGCGATGGGCGACGGCAGCGCCTGCCGCACCCTGAAGGCGCCCGGTTACCTCGACGAACGTGCCGCCGGCTTCGACGCGGACGCCGCCCGGGCCCTGGGCGCCGCCGACACCGCCGCACTGGCCGGAGTCGACCCCGCGACGGCCCGCGAGCTCAAGGCCGCCGGACGCGCACCCTGGCAGGTGCTCGCGGGTGCCGCCGAGGGTGCGGACCTGGCCGGCGAGCTCCTCTTCGACGACGCGCCGTACGGCGTCGGGTACTTCGTCGCGACGTGGTCGTAGCCGGCAGCCGATTGACGGCCCGTCAGACCGGCTGGGGCGGGGCCCGTAGCGCGTCCGCTTCCCGCACGCCGGCACGGCCGTACGGCAACGCTTCCGCGGGCCTGGACGCGGGCTGAGCGCCCTGTCGCGCCTGCCGGGCCCAGCGGGCGCGGAGACCGTCCGCAAGGCCGGGAGACCGGCGCACAGCGCCCCGCCCCGGCCCGGGTGGCGGGCACACCCCGCCCACGTACGGCGACGGGCCGCGGAGCGGTGCGCTCCGCGGCCCGCCGCCGACGAGGTGGTTCAGGCGTCCTTGCCGTCCTTCCCGCCGCTCTCGCCGAGGCGGCCCAGGGCGTCCTTGGCCTTGCCCGTGCCGGTCTGGATCTGGCTGCTGTACTTGCCCCCGGTCTTCTCGTCGACCAGGTGGGCGGCCTTCTCCAGCCCCTGCTCGATCTTGTCCCCGTGCTGCTGCGCGAGGTCGCCGGCCTTGTCCTTCAGGGGGCCGAGCTTTGCCTTGAGATCGTCGAACAGGCCCATGGCGCCTTCCCTCGTCTTCCGTGTACGTCGGATTCAGCTACTTACGGGCGCTCTCACCGGCCTCGCTGCTGTCGGCCGCCCCCTCCGCGGACTTCTGCTGAGGGATCTCCACCCCCGCGCCCTCCGCCGTGGCCTCACCGGACTCCTCCGGCTCCGCCGCCGCGGGCTCGGTGGTCTCGGCAGCAGCGTCCGGTTCCACCGTCAGAGTGGTGGTCACCGCCTCTTCGGTTGACGCCTCCGACTGCTTGCGGCGGAACCTTGAAAACACGCCCATATCTACTCCATTACCTTACTGGTGTCAGCGAAATCCCGCGCCGCCCGGAGCGTTCCTGCGCCGTCTCCGGACATCCGGTCCGCGAACCGGCTCTCGGAACCTCGCAACAGGCAACGAAACCGTCAGCGTCGCGTCACGTCGCTCGTTCGAGGGTGGCGCCGGAGGTTTGCGAGACTGACCCGGTGACAAACCCGGTGAAGAACGCACGTCCCCCCGCACACCCCGCGCCGCGGGTCATCGCCGTCGTCGGAGCGACGGCGGCAGGCAAGTCCGACCTCGGCGTCGCCCTCGCCCGGCACCTGGGCGGCGAGGTCGTCAACGCCGACTCCATGCAGCTGTACCGGGGCATGGACATCGGCACGGCCAAGCTGACCCTGGAGGAGCGCCAGGGGGTGCCGCACCACCTGCTCGACATCTGGGACGTCACCGAGACGGCCAGCGTCGCCGAGTACCAGCGGCTCGCCCGCGCCGAGATCGACCGGCTGCTCGCGGAAGGCCGCACCCCGGTCCTCGTCGGCGGCTCCGGGCTGTACATCAAGGGCACCGTCGACGACCTCGACTTCCCCGGCACCGACCCGGCCGTGCGCGCCCGGCTGGAGGCCGAGCTGGCTCAGCAGGGCCCCGGGGCGCTGCACGCCCGGCTCGCCGCCGCCGACCCGGCGGCCGCCCGCGCGATCCTGCCCGGCAACGGCCGCCGCATCGTGCGCGCCCTGGAGGTCATCGAGATCACCGGCCGGCCCTTCACCGCCAACCTGCCCGGCGAGCGCCCGGTGTACGACGCGCTGCAGATCGGCGTCGACGTCGCCCGCCCCGAGCTCGACGAGCGCATCGCCCTGCGCGTGGACCGCATGTGGGAGGCCGGGCTCGTCGACGAGGTGCGCCGCCTGGAGCGCGAGGGCCTGCGCGAGGGACGCACGGCCTCGCGCGCCCTGGGCTACCAGCAGGTGCTCGCGCACCTCGCGGGGGAGTGCACCGAGGACGAGGCCCGCGCCGAGACCGTACGGGCCACCAAGCGCTTCGCGCGGCGGCAGGACTCGTGGTTCCGCAAGGACTCCCGCGTGCACTGGCTGAGCGGCGCGGCCGAGCACCGGGCGGAACTCCCGGAGCTGGCCCTGGCGTTGGTCGAACGAGCGGTCACAGCCTGATCACGTGATGGCATCGGGACGCCACTCGGGTCCGTCCGCCCTGCGTGAGCGTGCCATCATCGAGCTTCGATCGAGCCGTGGAGTCCGAGTTGGGAGGGCGCGTGGCGATGGAGGCCGGCCCTCGTGACAGACCACAGCAGCCGCCGCGCCGGGGACAGCTGCCGGCCGTGGCGGGGCAGGAGCCGGGGCCGCTGGCCCCGGACGGTCCCGAGGGCCCCGGGAGCGCCGAGGAGGCCGCGGCCGGCGCCGCCGTGCCCGCGTCCTTCCGCGAGCTGCGCCCGCAGCGCCGACTGCGGGCCTGGCAGCTCGCTCCCATCGTGCTGCTCGCCGCGCTCGGCTCGCTGATGTTCGCCTTCCCGCTCGCCTTCGAGTTCGGCGACGGCGGCCCGGTCGTGGCCATGCTCGGACTGCTCATCAGCTGCTGTGCGGCGGGCTGGGGCGTGATGGCCGCGCGCCGCGTCGGCTACACCTGGCCCGGGCTGCCGCCGCGCGGCTCCGGGGCCCGCCCCGACTGGCGGTTCGTGGCCCTGTACGCGGCCGTGGTGTGCGTGGTGGTCGTCCTCGCCGTCTGGCGGGTGGCCCGGCTGCGCTAGCCGCGGCCGCACGCCGGGCCCGGGGGTCTCGCCGGAAGAGTGCCCCGCGCGGCCCCGTACCATCGAGGGGTGAGCACTGCGCAGATCGCTTTCCTCAAGGGTCACGGCACCGAGAACGACTTCGTGATCATCCCTGACCACGACGGGCTGCTGGAGCTGTCCCCGGCGGCCGTGGCGCGCCTGTGCGACCGGCGTGCGGGCATCGGCGCCGACGGCGTGCTGCGCGTGGTGCGCTCCGCCGCCCATCCCGAGGCGCGCGCGATGGCCGGTGAGGCCGAGTGGTTCATGGACTACCGCAACGCCGACGGCAGCATCGCCGAGATGTGCGGCAACGGCGTCCGCGTCTTCGCCCGGTACCTTCAGCAGGCCGGCCTGACCGGCGCCGGGGATCTCGCGGTGGCCACGCGCGCGGGCGTCCGACGGGTGCACGTGGCCAAGGACGGCCCCGAGGGGGCCGGAGAGATCACCGTGGACATGGGCCGCGCGCTGCTGCCCGGCGGCGAGGTCACCGTCTGTGTCGGCGGGCGTCACTGGCCGGCTGTCCACGTGGACATGGGCAACCCGCACGCGGTCTGCTTCGTCGACGACCTCGCGGACGCGGGCAGCCTGCTCACCGCTCCCGCCGTCGCCCCGGCCGGTGCCTACCCGGACGGTGTCAACGTCGAGTTCGTCGTGGACCGTGGTCCGCGCCATGTGGCGCTGCGGGTGCACGAGCGCGGCTCGGGGGAGACGCGTTCGTGCGGTACGGGCGCGTGCGCGGTGATGGTCGCGGCGGCCCGCCGTGACGGGTGCGACCCGGCCGTCACCGGCCTGCCCGTGACCTACACCGTCGACGTCCCCGGCGGCCGTCTGGTGATCGGCGAACGTCCCGACGGCACGGTCGAGATGACCGGGCCCGCGGTGATCGTCGCCGAGGGCGTGCTCGACGCCGCGTGGCTCACGCAGCCCGCGGCCACCCCGGCAGCCTGACGCACTGACGCACCACCGCCCCGCAACGCACTGCGGTCCGGGCGCGGCGCTTTACCCCGAATCCGCCCGCTCACCCGGCTTTCCGCCGCCCGACTCCCTCGAATGGGTGATCCGTTTCACTCTGGGCGAGAGCGGGTGAGCGGCGCGTGATGGGCTCGGTAGCATCAAGCACCGGTCTGGAGGCGTGCAGCCTGCCGCCGGTCGACGCTGCCGGAGGTGCCCATGAGCGCAGAGGCCACGAACGAAGGAGCTCCCGGCCGCAGGCGCGGCCGCGCCCGTCTCGACCTGAGACGGCTGGGGCGCGCGGCGCTCGCCGGTCCCGCGTCGCGCGGCCGCCTCCCCGACGCCATCGACCATGTCGCCAAGGTCCACCGCTCCCATCATCCCGGCGCGGACCTCGACATCCTGCGGCGCGCGTATCTGCTGGCCGAGTCCTCGCACCGCGGCCAGAAGCGCAAGAGCGGCGAGCCGTACATCACCCATCCGCTCGCGGTGACCCTCATCCTCGCCGAACTGGGTGCGGAGACCACGACGTTGACGGCCTCTCTGCTGCACGACACGGTCGAGGACACCGAGGTGACGCTCGATCAGGTGCGGGAGCAGTTCGGGGAGGAGGTCGGCTTCCTCGTCGACGGGGTCACCAAACTGGAGAAGGTCGACTACGGGGCCGCCGCCGAGCCGGAGACCTTCCGCAAGATGCTGGTGGCCACCGGCAACGACGTCCGGGTGATGTCCATCAAGCTCGCCGACCGGCTGCACAACATGCGCACGCTCGGCGTGATGCGCCCCGAGAAGCAGGTCCGCATCGCCAAGGTCACCCGCGACGTGCTCATCCCGCTCGCCGAACGGCTGGGCGTGCAGGCCCTCAAGACCGAGCTGGAGGACCTCGTCTTCGCGATCCTGCACCCCGAGGAGTACGCGCGCACCCGCGAGCTCGTCCTCGCCCACCCCACCGGGACCGCCCCGCTGCACGCGACCGCCGAGCGCGTCCGGGCCGTGCTGCACGAGGCGGACATCGCGGCCGAAGTCCTCGTCCGGCCACGGCACTTCGTCTCCGTCCACCGGGTGCGGCTCAAGCGCGGCGAGCCGACCGGATCGGACCTCGGCAGGCTGCTCGTCCTCGTCGCCGAGGACGCCGACTGCTACGCCGTCCTCGGCGAGCTGCACACGTGCCTCACTCCGTTCGTCTCGGAGTTCAAGGACTTCATCGCCGTTCCCAAGTTCAACCTCTACCAGTCGCTGCACACCGCCGTCGCCGGCCCCGGCGGGGAGCCCGCCCAAGTCCTCATCCGCACGCACCAGATGCACAAGGTCGCCGAGGCCGGGGTGATCGCCCTCGGCAATCCCTACGCGGCTCCCGAGACCCCCGACGCCGCGGACGGCGAGCGCGTCGACCCCACCCGCCCCGGCTGGCTCTCCCGGCTGCTGGAGTGGCAGCGCGCCACCCCCGACCCCGACACGTTCTGGACCTCGCTCCGCGACGAGCTGGCCCAGGACCGCGAGATCACCGTCTTCCGCGCCGACGGCGGCACGATCGGCCTGCCCGCCGGCTCCAGTTGCGTGGACGCCGCGTACGCGCAGCACGGCGACGGCGCGCACAGCTGCATCGGCGCGCGCGTCAACGGCAGACTGGCCACCCTCGGCACCGTCCTGCGCGACGGGGACACGCTCCAGCTGCTGATGGCCCGCGACACCACCTCCGGCCCCTCCCCCAACTGGCTGGAGCACGCCCGTACGCCGGCCGCGCGCATCGCCATCGGGCGCTGGCTGAGCGCGCACCAGGGCGACCGCGCCCCCGACCCCGTCGCCCCGCCGGCCCCCGCCGACCGCCGTCCCTGCCCACCGCCCAGGGAGCTGGCCCCGCCCGTCCGCCGGCCGCTCGTGGTCACGGCCGAGGGCCGCGATCTGGCGGCGGCGAGCGTACGGCTCGCGGGCTGCTGTACGCCCGTACCGCCCGACGAGGTCACCGGCTTCGCGGTGCGCGGCCGCGCGATGACCGTGCACCGCTCGCAGTGCTCGGCGGTCGGCCGCATGGTGACCTCAGGGCGGCAGCCCGTCGAGGTGCGCTGGAGCTGTCCCGAGGGCGGCGGCCGCGACTACCGGGTGACGCTGTTCGCCGAGTCCTTCAGCCGGCCGCATCTGCTCGCCGACCTCACCGAGGCCATCGCGGCCGAGGGCGCCGCCGTCGTCTCCGCCGCCGTCGAGCCGCCCCACGAGCAGCGGGTGCGCCACACCTACACCCTCCAGCTCTCCGACGCCTCCCAACTCCCGGACCTGATGCGGGCGATGCGCCGCGTGCCGGGGGTCTACGAGGTGGCGCGGGCGGGCCGTACGGTCGCGGGGGCACCCTCGTAGCGGCGCGGCGCGCGGCGGCCGGAGCCCCCGGGGCCGTAGCCGAACGGCGGCCGCCGCGCAGCCGAACCGGGCAGGCTCCGCCGATGTGATGGACATACGGACCCTCCCGACGCCCGTACGGGTGGGACGGCGCCGTGCCGCCCACGGGGCCCCGCCGGGCGCTGATAGCGCTTGACGCATGCCGCACTCACCCCGGGCACACCGCCCCCGTCCCCTCCGGCACGGACGCGGGCGGGCCGTCCCGACCGCCACGGCGCTCGCCGCGCTCGCCGCCCTCCTCCTCGGCGCGGGCCTCCCGCCGTCCGCCGGCCCGGAGGGGATCGGCGACCGGCTCTTCCCCGAGCTCGGCAACCCCGGCTACCACGTCGCCGCCTACGACATCTCCTTCGACTACCACGGCAACGACCGGCCGCTGGACGCCGTGACGAAGATCGAGGCCCGGGCCACCGGCCGGCTGGAGCACTTCAACCTCGACTTCGCGGGCGGCACCGTGCGCTCCGTCGAAGTCAACGGCCGGCAGGCCCGGTTCACCCCCGTCAAGGAGGACCTGGCCGTCGTCCCCGCCGCGCCGCTGCCCGCCGGCGGCCGCTTCACCGTCGTCGTCCGCCACACCAGCGAACCGCGCGCCGGCCGCGACGGCGGCTGGGTCACCACCGCCGACGGACTGGTGATGGCCAACCAGGCCGACGCCGCCCACCGGGTCTTCCCCTGCAACGACCACCCCTCGGACAAGGCCCCCTTCACCTTCCGCGTCACCGTCCCCAACGGGCTGACCGCGGTCGCCAACGGCCTGCCGGAGGGACACGTGAGCTCGGGTGCCACGAGCACCTGGACGTACCGCACCCGCCACCCCATGGCCACCGAGGTCGCCCAGGTCGCCATCGGCCGTTCCGCCGTCACGCGTCACACGGGCCCGCACGCGCTGCCGCTGCGCGACGTGGTGCCCGCGGCCCAGCAGCAGGCCCTCAAGCAGTGGACGGCGAAGACCTCGGGGCAGGTCTCCTGGCTGGAGCAGCGCGTGGGCGCCTACCCCTTCGAGAACTACGGCGTGCTCATGGCCGACGCGTCCACCGGCTTCGAGCTGGAGACCCAGACCCTCTCGCTGTTCGAGCGCTCCCTGTTCGCCCGGACCGACATCCCCGCCTGGTACCTCGAATCGATCATGGTGCACGAGCTGTCGCACCAGTGGTTCGGCGACAGCCTCTCCCCGCGCACCTGGTCCGACCTGTGGCTCAACGAGGGTCACGCCACCTGGTACGAGGCGCTGTACGCCCAGGAGCGGGGCGGCCGGTCGCTGGAGGACCGGATGAAGCTGGCCTACCGGCAGTCCGACACCTGGCGCGCCGACGGCGGCCCGCCCGCCCTCCCCAAGGTCCCCGACCCCGGACGGAAGATCAGCATCTTCCGTCCGGTCGTCTACGACGGCGGCGCGCTCGTGCTGTACGCGCTGCGCCAGCGCATCGGGGTCCCCGCCTTCGAGCGGCTGGAGCGCGAGTGGAGCGAGCGGCACCGCGACGCGGTCGTCTCCACCGCCGACTTCGTCGCCGAGGCGTCCCGGGTGGCCGGCCAGGACCTGACGGGCTTCCTGCGTCCCTGGCTGTACGACCCGGTCACCCCGCCCATGCCGGGCCACCCCGACTGGCGGGCGGCCCCCCGGAAACCCGCGTGACGCCCGCCCGGCGGCGTGGGACGATCGACGCGTCGACGAGGCCGTCGCCCGGGAATCCCCGGGGCGCGCCGGACGTTGTCGATGCCGTGGGCCCGCACCCGTGGGCAGGCACCTCACCGACGAGACAAAGGACCACATGACCTCCACTTCTTCCCTTCCCCAGGACCGGCAGAGCCTCCCGGAGAGCCTTCGGGCCGACGCCCTGATGGAAGAGGACGTCGCCTGGAGCCAGGAGACCGACGCCGAGCGGGACGGCGAGCAGTACGACCGCTCCGAGCGCGCCGCGCTGCGCCGCGTCGCCGGGCTGTCGACCGAGCTGGAGGACGTCACCGAGGTCGAGTACCGGCAGCTGCGCCTGGAGCGCGTGGTGCTCGTCGGTGTCTGGACCTCCGGCACCGTCCGGGACGCCGAGAACTCCCTCGCGGAGCTCGCCGCCCTCGCCGAGACCGCCGGCGCCCTCGTCCTTGACGGTGTGATCCAGCGCCGCGACAAGCCGGACCCGGCGACCTACATCGGCTCGGGCAAGGCCGACGAGCTGCGCGACATCGTCCTGGAGAGCGGAGCCGACACCGTGGTGTGCGACGGTGAGCTCAGCCCCGGCCAGCTCATCCACCTTGAGGACATCGTCAAGGTCAAGGTCGTCGACCGGACCGCCCTGATCCTCGACATCTTCGCCCAGCACGCCAAGTCCCGCGAGGGCAAGGCCCAGGTCTCGCTCGCGCAGATGCAGTACATGCTGCCGAGGCTGCGCGGCTGGGGCCAGTCGCTGTCCCGTCAGATGGGCGGCGGCAAGGGCGGCGGCATGGCCACCCGCGGCCCCGGTGAGACCAAGATCGAGACGGACCGGCGGCGGATCCGCGAGAAGATGGCGAAGATGCGCCGGGAGATCGCGGAGATGAAGACCGGCCGCGACATCAAGCGCCGGGAGCGCCGCCGGAACAAGGTCCCCTCGGTGGCCATCGCCGGATACACCAACGCGGGCAAGTCCTCGCTGCTCAACCGGCTCACCGGCGCGGGCGTGCTGGTGGAGAACGCCCTGTTCGCCACCCTGGACCCGACGGTCCGCCGGGCCGAGACGCCCACCGGGCGGCTCTACACCCTCGCCGACACCGTCGGTTTCGTCCGGCATCTGCCGCACCACCTCGTCGAGGCGTTCCGTTCGACGATGGAGGAGGTCGGCGAGTCCGATCTCATCCTGCACGTGGTCGACGGCTCGCATCCGGCACCGGAGGAGCAGCTGGCCGCCGTGCGTGAGGTGATCCGTGATGTCGGCGCGGCCGACGTCCCCGAGATCGTCGTGATCAACAAGGCGGACGCGGCCGATCCGCTCGTCCTGCAGCGGCTGCTGCGCGTCGAGAAGCGTTCGCTCGCGGTCTCCGCGCGCACCGGCGCGGGCATCGAGGAGCTCCTCGGCCTGATCGACACCGAGCTGCCGCGCCCCGCCGTCGGGATCGAGGCGCTCGTGCCGTACACGCGCGGCGATCTCGTCGCGCGGGTGCACTCCGACGGCGAGGTGCTCTCCGAGGAGCACACGGCCGAGGGCACGCTGCTGCGGGCCCGGGTGCACGAGGAGCTCGCCGCCGAGCTGCGCGCGTACGTACCGGCAGCCCAGGGCTGAGGCCCCGGGCGCAAGACGCAGTGCGAGGGCCCTTCCCGGACCGCCGGGGAGGGCCCTCGCACGGGCGGACCCGCCCGGCCGCGCCTACTGCTGGGCGAACTTCCGGCTGACGGACTCGTAGACGCCCTTGGCCTCCGGGCCGAGGCGCGGGCCCGCCAGCCAGGTGCTGTTGGCCGGGCCGATCGAGGTGTTGGAGACCAGCACCGCCTTCCCGTCGGCCCCCTGCCGGAACCAGCCGCCGCCGGACGAACCGCCGGTCATGGTGCAGCCGATGCGGTACATCGTGGGCTGCGCGGGGTCGACGGTCAGCCGGCCGGGCCTGTCGACGCAGTCGTACATCCGCTGCCCGTCGAAGGGCGCCGCCGCCGGGTAGCCCCAAGCCCCCATGGTGCGGATCGACTTGACCTGCGGGGCGTCGAAATCGACCGCCAGCGCGCTGCCGACGGTCTCCTCCAGGGACTTGCCGCCCGTGCTCTCCGGCTTCACGTGCAGCACGGAGAAGTCGTACGGCGCGCCCGCGCCCCCGGTCTCCGCCCCCTGCGCGATCCACTGCGTGGACGTCTGCGCCCAGTCCGCCCACCACACCCCGTACGGCGCGACCTCCTGCACCGGCGCGGAGTCGACCTTCTGGCCCGGCAGGCCCTTGTCGTTGTAGGAGGGCACGAAGGCGATGTTGCGGTACCAGCCGCCGTTCTTGCCCGCGTGCACGCAATGGCCCGCCGTCCAGACCAGGTTGGACCGGCCCGGATGCCCCGGATCCTTGACGACCGTCGCCGAGCAGACCATGTGGCCCTGGGGGCTGTCGAAGAACACCTTGCCGACCGGCGCCGCGTTGGAGTGGTACGGCAGACCGACGGACTTCGCCTGGACCGGACGCGGCTCGGGGTCGGTGACCCCCTGGTCGCCCGAGGCGCCGGGGGCCGCGCCGGGGGCGCCCCGCGTGGTGAAGGTCTTGTCGACCGCTCGCGCGTCCTTCATGGTGCCGGGCTTCCAGTGGCCCTCGATGACGGGGTTGATGAAGTCGCGTGCCTCACGCAGCCACTTGTCCTTGTCCCACTTGTTCCAGGCGCCGTTCCGCCACTTCTTCAAGTCCTCCAGGGACGTGGGGAGGTTCTTCGGCAGGTGCGGGCCGTCGCTGCTGTGTGCCGCGGCGTCGGTGGGCTTGTCGCCACCGGCCGCGCTGTCGTCGGAGGGGCCGCACGCGGTGGCGGTCAGTGCCAGCGCGACGGCCAGCGCGGCGGCGGCCGGCACCCGTCGGCGGTCGGAAGTCATGGCGTGGATTCCCCCTGATCGGTCCGGAAGTTGAACGTGTGCCGGCTTCGCGCGTGCACCGTATGAACTTGTCATGCACCGCCCTGGCCGGGCGGTGTGGTCACACTATGCCGATGCACAGGGGAGACGGGTGACGCCCGTCACCCGGTTCCGGCGAAGGATCTTGCGCGGGGCCGTGGCCCGCCGCTCGCGGCGTCGTTGGTACGTACGGGGGAGACGTGCCGATGACACACACCAGGCAGCAGGCGGGCGTCCGCGCGGGAGGGCCGGGCGTCGTGGCCGGGCACGGGCCCGCGCCGGTGACGCGGTCCGCGGCCGGCGCCGTCCCGCGCAGGCGGCAGGCGGGGGAGGGGGCGGCGCACGGCGAGGCCCTGCCCGTGGTGCCGGTGCGCGCCCGCGGACTGACGGTCGAGGGCGCCGACGGGCGGCGCTATCTCGACTGTTTCGCCGCCGCCGGGGCGTTGGCGCTCGGGCACAATCACCCGGTCGTGCTGGAGGCGATGCGCTCCGTCCTTGACTCGGGGGCTCCGCTGCACGTGCCGGACCTCGCCACGCCGGTGCGCGACGCCTTCGCGAGGGAGCTCCTCGCCACGCTGCCCGGGGAGTTGGCGGGCTCGGCCCGGATCCGGTTCTGCGGCCCGGCCCGCGCCGACGCGCTGCAGGCCGCCGCCCGCCTGGTGCGCGCGGCCACCGGCCGGGAAGGCCTGCCGGCCGTCGACGGGCCCTGGGACGCGGCGCGGGGGAGTACGGGCGTGCGCCCGGCCGGCGTGCTCGTCGAACCGGTGCCGGGCGAGGGCGCGGTGCTCCCGGTGCCGGCCGCCCGGATGCGGCGGCTGCGCGAGGCCGCGGCCGCCGGGGCCGTCCCGCTGGTCGCCGACGAGACCCGCACGGGGGTCGGGCGCACGGGCGCGCTGTGGGCCGTCGGGCACAGCGGGACCGTGCCCGATGTCATGGTGCTCTCCGGGGCCGTCGGCGGCGGCCTCCCGCTCGCCTGCCTCGTCCACCGCAGTGGTCTCGACGCCGGGTGCGACTCCCCGGGCGTCTTCCCGTACCAGGGCAATCAGCTGGCGATGGCCGCCGGTGCCGCGACCCTGCGCCACGTCCGGCGCAACCGACTCGCCGAGCGGGCCCGCGAGTTGGGCGCGCGCATGCTGACGCGGCTGCGCGGCCTGGCGGGGGAGCACACGCAGATCGCCGGCGTCAGCGGGCTCGGGCTCATGCTCGCCGTGGAGTTCGCGGAGCCCTGCCCTGCGGGAGTGCGTGAGCCGGTGTCGGGCGGAGGTGGCGCGGGCGCGTACGGGGCCTGCTGCCGTGCGGGCCCGGGCGGTACGTGCCGCAGCGGCGGCGGCGAGGGCCCGGCCCGCACACCAGGAGCGCCCGGTGCGCTCCGCACGCCCCGCGCAGCCGAAACCCCGCACGCTCCCGTTGCCCAGCCGGCGCCCGGAGCGGCCCCGGCCGCCCCCGCGCCCGACCCCGGGCGCGCAGCCGCGCGCCGGCACGCCCCCGGCACGGCCGCCCTCGTGCAGCAGGAGTGCCTGCGCCGCGGCCTCATCGTGGGGCTGGGCCGCCGGCACTGCGAGGCCGTCCGCCTGCTGCCGCCCCTGACCATCACCGACGAGCAGGCCGAAGCGGTCCTCGACCGGCTCTGCGACGCGGTCGCCGCGGCCGCGCGCACCCGCCGCACCACGTCCACCCCCGGCACGCCGAAGGAGGCAGGCGCCGCGTCCCCGGCCCCCACGCCGTGACCCGCGCCGCACACCGCATGAACACCGTCCCCGGTACCGGAGCGTCCACCGCCGAGCAGCAGCCCGCCCCGGGCAGCCGGCCGCAGCACGTGGTCTCCGCCGTGCCGCGCCAGGGCTGCCGCCGCGGCGAGACCCCCGACCCCGGCCTGCCCGGCGCGCCCGATCCCCTGGAGCACCCCGACCCCCGGGCCGCCGCCGACGCCGCCGCCGTGGAGAGCCTGCTGCGCTGCTGGATCCGCGAGACCGGCGTCCCCCGCCCCGACGACGGCACGCTGCGGCTCCGCCTCACCGCCTGCGGCACCGCGCTGCGCGTCCCCGTGCACTACTGGTCGCCCGCCGGCTGGCACCGCTTCGGCCCGCCCGCCCTGACCTGCGGACCCGCCGACGCCCCCGCCGTCGACGCCGCGACCCTCGCCGCGCTCCTGGGCCGCGAGGCCGCCCACCGTGCCGCCCGGGCCGGCCGCGCCACCGTGGCGGACACCGCCGAACTCGTCGGCCGTGTCGCGGAGTCGGCCCGCCGCACGGCCCTCTTCCTCGCGGAGCGCCGCGCCCGGCCCGCCGACCCGGATACCGGCGAACTCTTCCTCCACGCCGAGCAGTCCCTCGTCTTCGGCCACCCGCTGCACCCCACACCCAAGAGCCGCGAGGGCCTCTCCGACGCCGAAATGCATCTGTACTCCCCGGAGTTGCGCGGCTCCTTCCCGCTGCACTGGCTGGCCGTGCACCGCTCCGTCCTGGCCACCGACTCCGCCTGGACCGAGCGCGGCCGGCCCGTCGACGCCTGCTCCCTCGCCGCCCGCCTCGCGGGTCCCGACCTGCGGCTGCCCGCGGACACCGTCCCTCTGCCACTGCACCCCTGGCAGGCCCGGGACATCCGCACCCGCCCGGCGGTGGCCCGGCTGCTGGACGCCGGCCTGCTGCGCGACCTCGGTCCCCTCGGCGCCCCCTGGCACCCCACCTCCTCCGTGCGCACCGTGCTGCGCCCCGGCGCGCCCGCCATGCTCAAGCTCTCCCTCGGCCTGCGCATCACCAACTCCCGGCGCGAGAACCTGCGCAAGGAGCTGCGGCGCGGCGTCGAGGTCCACCGTCTGCTGCGCGGCGGCCTCGCCGAAAGCTGGCGCGTGGCCTGCCCCGGCGGCCTCGGCTTCGACATCGTCCGCGACCCGGCCTGGCTCGCGGTCGACGACCCCGAGGGCACCCCGGTGCCCGGCGTCGACGCCGTCATCCGGCACAACCCCTTCGGCCCCGGCGACGACGCCGTCTGCCTCGCCGGGCTCGCCGCACCGCGCCCCTGGCCCGACGGCCCCGGCCACCCCGCCGGATCCACCCTCCGCTCACGCCTCGCCGACCTCGTCGCCCGCCTCGCCCACCGCACCGGCCGGCCCGCCGGAGCCGTCTCCGCCGAGTGGTTCCTGCGCTACCTGGAAGCCGTCGTCCGGCCCGTCCTGTGGCTCGACGGCGAGGCCGGCATCGCCCTGGAGGCCCACCAGCAGAACACCCTCGTCCTGCTGGACCGCGACGGCTGGCCCGCCGGCGGGCGCTACCGCGACAACCAGGGCTACTACTTCCGCGAGTCCCACCGCGAGGCCCTCGACCAGCGGCTGCCCGGCGTCGGCGTGGACAGCGACACCTTCGTCTCCGACGCGACCGCCGACGAACGCTTCGCCTACTACCTCGGTATCAACAACATCCTCGGTCTCATCGGGGCGTTCGGCGCGCAGCGCCTCGCCGACGAACAGATCCTCCTCGCCGCCCTGCGCCGCTTCCTCAAGGACGTCGCGTCCGGGCCGGACGCGACCCGCTCGGCCCTGCCCGGCCTCCTCCTGGAGCGCCCCACCCTGCGCTGCAAGGCCAATCTCCTCACCAGACTGCACGGGCTCGACGAACTCGTCGGCCCCGTCGACACCCAGTCCGTCTACGTCACCATCCCCAACCCCCTGGCCACGCCCACCGGATGACGGGCGCACAGCCCCGCCCGTCCGGGCCGGGACCCTCGACCCCACGGGCCGGACAGGCCCGCGAGGCCCCCGGCCCGGACGGGCCACCGACAGGAGAGCGCCGCCGTGCCACCCACCGACCCCCGCGACCCCCTCACCAGCGACGACACCCTCGACCTGCAACTTCCCGACGGCTTCGCCGACTTCGCCGAACTCCTCGCCTGCGAGGACCCGGCCGCCGACGGCCCGCGCCCCGCTCCGCCGGCCCGGGCCCCCGGCCCCCGGCCGTCCGGCCTCCTCGACGCGCTCGCCGACTGGGGCCCCGCCGACACCCCCTTGGGCCCCTTCCGGCTCGTTCCCGTCCGTCTCGAACGCGACCTGCCGCTGATCGCCCGCTGGATGAACGACCCCGCCGTCGCCGCCTTCTGGGGCCTGGCCGGGCCCGACACCGTCACAGAAACGCATCTGCGCGCCCAACTCGACGGCGACGGCCGCAGCGTCCCCTGCCTCGGCGTGCTCAACGGCGCCCCGATGAGCTACTGGGAGATCTACCGTGCCGACCTCGACCCCCTCTCCCGCCACTACCCCTGCCGGCCGCACGACACCGGCGTCCACCTCCTCATCGGCCGGGTCGCCGACCGGGGCCGGGGCCTGGGCACCCGGCTGCTGCGTGCCGTCGCCGATCTCGTCCTCGACCACCGGCCCGCCTGCGCCCGCGTCGTCGCCGAGCCCGACCTGCGCAACACCGCCTCCGTCGCCGCCTTCCTCGGCGCGGGCTTCCGGCTCACCGCCGAAGTCGACCTGCCGGACAAACGCGCGGCCCTGATGATCCGCGACCGCGCGCTGCGCACCGCCCTCTGACGTCACGTCACCTCACTGGGAACGTCACCTCACCGGAGGTCCCCTTGCCCTCTGCGTCCTCGCCCTCTCCCTCGCCGGTGCCGCCCTCGGCTTCACCCCGCCCCTCCTGTCCCCCGCCCCGGCCCCCGGGGCCAGGCAGCCCGGATGCCTCCGCCTGGGACCACTCGGCACGCCTGCTCCTGGCCAAGATGCTCGGCGAGCTCAGCTACGAAGGCGTCCTCGCCCCCGAACCCGACGGCACCGGCGGGGAGTCCACCGGCCGGGGCGCCGCCGGCTACCGGCTGCGGTTAACGAAGGACGTGACCTACCGCTTCCGCGCCCGCCGCGGCGCGTACGGCCACTGGCGCGTCGACCCCCGCTCCATCACCCCCTCCACGGACCCCCTCCGCTTCCTCGCCCTCGCCCACGACACCGTGCTCGGCCTCTCCGGCGACACCACCGGCCACCTCGCCCGCGAACTCCTGGCCACCCTCTCCGCCGACACCCGCCTGCACACGACCGCGCTGACCGTCGCCGAACTCGCCGAGCTCGACTACGCGGCCCTGGAGGGCCACCAGACCGGCCACCCCTGGCTCATCGCCAACAAGGGCCGCCTCGGCTTCTCCGCCGCCGACGCCGCCCGCTGGGCACCCGAGGCCCGGACTCCCCGGCGCCTGCCCTGGCTCGCCGCGCACCGCGGCCTCGCCCGCTACCGCGGCGTCCCCGCGCTCGCCACCCCCGAACTCCTCTACGCGGACGAACTCGCCCCCGGCACCCGCGCCGCCTTCGCCCGCACCGTCGCCGACCACGGCCGCGCCCCCCGCGACTACCTCTGGCTCCCCGTCCACCCCTGGCAGTGGGACGAGACCATCGCCCCCCTCTTCGCCGCCCACCTCGCCGACGGGACCATCATCCCCCTGCCCACTGACAACGACCTGAGACTGCCCCAGCAGTCGGTACGCACCTTCCTCAACACCAGCCGCCCCCGGGCCCGTACGGTCAAACTCCCGCTCTCCATCCTCAACACCCTCGTCTGGCGCGGCCTGCCCACCGAACGCACCCTCGCCGCGCCCGCCGTCACCTCCTGGATCCAGTCCCTCCACGACGCCGACGACTTCCTCCGCGAGGAGACGGGCGTGATCCTGCTCGGGGAGACCGCCTCCGTCACCGTCGAGCACCCTCTCTACGACCGGGTCCCCGGCGTGCCCTACCAGTACAAGGAACTCCTCGGCTGCATCTGGCGCGAACCCCTCGACCCGGCCCTCCGCCCCGGTGAACGCGCCCGCACCCTCGCCGCCCTGCTGCACACTGACGCGCACGGGCACTCCTTCACCGCCGAACTCGTCCGCCGCTCCGGCCTGCCCCCACGACAGTGGCTGCGGCACCTCTTCGCCGCGCTGCTGCCGCCGCTGCTGCACTTCCTCTACCGCTACGGCACCGTCTTCTCCCCGCACGGCGAGAACGCCGTCGTCGTCTACGACTCCCGCGAGATCCCCGCCCGCCTCGCGGTCAAGGACTTCGTCGACGACGTCAACATCAGCGCCGAGCCGCTGCCGGAGCACGCCTCGCTGCCCGACGAGGTACGCGCCGTCCTGCTCACCGAACCGCCCGCGTTCCTCACCCAGTTCATCCACTCCGGGCTCTTCGTCGGAGTCTTCCGCTATCTCGCACCGCTGTGCGAGGACCAACTGGGCGTGGCCGGGCCCGAGTTCTGGGCGCTCGTGCGCACGGAGATCCTGCGGTACCAGGAGCGGTTCCCGCAACTGAAGGCACGCTTCGAGATGTTCGACCTGCTCACGCCCCGGATCGACCGTCTGTGCCTGAACCGCAACCGGCTCCACCTCGACGGCTACCGCGACCGCCCCGAGCGCCCCCACGCCGCTGTCCACGGCACCGTGCCCAATCCGCTCCGCGCCCCGTGACACGTATCCCGTGACGCGTGCCACGGGACGCGAGCGGGGGAGGGCGGTGGCCCGCGGACCGCGGGTTTTCCGGGATCGCGGGAGCGCTGTCAGTGCCGCCCCTTAGGCTGGACGCGCTATGACTGCCTCCTCTCCGCCCTCCCTCACCGACCTGCTGCACGCGGCGGTCGCCGCCGTCGGCGGCACCGAGCGTCCCGGCCAGGTCGCCATGGCCGAAGCCGTCGCCGAGGCCATCGACGGCGACTCCCACCTGCTCGTGCAGGCGGGCACCGGCACCGGCAAGTCGCTCGGCTATCTCGTGCCCGCTCTCGCGCACGGCGAGCGCGTGGTCGTGGCCACCGCGACCCTCGCGCTGCAGCGGCAGCTCGTCGAGCGCGACCTGCCCCGCACGGTCGAGGCGCTGCGCCCGCTGCTGCGCCGCCGCCCGGAGTTCGCCATGCTCAAGGGCCGCTCCAACTACCTGTGCCTGCACCGGCTGCACGAGGGAGTGCCGCAGGACGAGGAGGAGGGGCTCTTCGACCCCTTCGAGGCGGCGGCGCCCACCAGCAGGCTCGGCCAGGACCTGCTGCGGCTGCGCGACTGGTCCGACGAGACGGAGACCGGTGACCGTGACGACCTGACCCCCGGTGTCTCCGACCGCGCCTGGTCCCAGGTCTCCGTCTCCTCCCGCGAGTGCCTGGGCGCGAGCAAGTGCGCCTACGGGGCCGAGTGCTTCGCCGAGGCGGCCCGGGAGCGCGCCAAGCTCGCCGAGGTCGTCGTCACCAACCACGCCCTCCTCGCCATCGACGCGATCGAGGGCGCCCCGGTGCTGCCGAGCCACGAGGTGCTGATCGTCGACGAGGCCCACGAGCTGGTCTCCCGGGTCACCGGCGTGGCCACCGGCGAGCTCACCCCCGGCCAGGTCAACCGCGCGGTGCGGCGCGCGGCCAAGCTCGTCGACGAGAAGGCGGCCGACGCCCTGCAGAGCGCCGCCGAGGGCTTCGAGCGGCTGATGGAGCTCGCCCTGCCCGGCCGGCTCACCGAGCTGCCCGAGGACCTGCGGTACGTGCTGATGGCCCTGCGCGACGCGGCCCGCACGGTGATCACCGCCCTCGGCAACACCCGCGACGCCTCGGTGCAGGACGAGGACGCCGTCCGCAAGCAGGCCCGCGCCTCCGTGGAGAACGTCCACGCCGTCGCCGAGCGCATCGTGGAGGGCTCCGAGTACGACGTCGTGTGGTACGAGCGCCACGATGCCCGCGGCGGAGCCGCGTACCGGCACAGCGGGGCGTCGCTGCGGGTCGCCCCGCTGTCGGTCTCCGGCCTGCTGCGCGAGAAGCTGTTCACCGAGCGCAGCGTGGTGCTCACCTCGGCGACGCTCAAGCTCGGCGGGGACTTCAACGGGGTCGGCGCCTCCCTCGGGCTCGCCCCCGAGGGCACCGGCGGCGAGGAGCTGCCGCAGTGGAAGGGCGTCGACGTCGGCTCGCCCTTCGACTACCGCAAGCAGGGCATCCTCTATGTGGCCCGGCATCTCGCCCAGCCCGGGCGGGAGGGCGGCCGGGCGGACATGCTCGACGAGCTGTCCGAGCTCATCGCGGCCGCGGGCGGCCGGACGCTGGGGCTGTTCTCCTCGATGCGCGCCGCCCAGGCGGCCGCCGAGGAGCTGCGCGGGCGGCTGGAGACGCCGATCCTGCTGCAGGGCGAGGAGACTCTCGGCGAGCTCATCCGCCGCTTCGCCGACGACCCCCGCACCTGCCTGTTCGGGACGCTGTCCCTGTGGCAGGGCGTCGACGTGCCCGGTCCGAGCTGCCAGCTCGTCGTCATGGACCGGGTGCCCTTCCCGCGCCCCGACGACCCGCTGATGAGCGCCCGGCAGAAGGCCGTCGAGGAGGGCGGGGGCAATGGCTTCATGGCCGTCGCCGCGACCCACGCGGCCCTGCTGATGGCCCAGGGCGCGGGCCGCCTCGTGCGGGCCGCGGGGGACCGCGGCGTCGTCGCCGTCCTCGACCCGAGGCTGGCTACCGCCCGCTACGGGAGCTTCCTGCGGGCCTCCATGCCCGACTTCTGGTACACGACCGACCGCAATCAGGTGCGCCGGTCGCTGGCCGCCATCGACGCGGCCGCCCAGGAGGCCGAAGGGCGTTAGGCCCTGTTCGAAATCCCGCCTGCCGGATCCCGCCTGCCGACGGAGCGGCGACCGTCGGCGCAGGGCCCCGGGACCGGCGCAGTGGTTCCCGGGGCCCCGTCCTGCGGAGCGCCCTCAGACCCGGCGCAGCACCGCCACGACCTTGCCGAGGATGGTGGCCTCGTCGCCGGGGATCGGCTGGTAGGCGGAGTTGTGCGGCAGCAGCCACACGTGCCCGTCCTCGCGCTTGAAGCGCTTGACCGTCGCCTCTCCGTCGAGCATCGCGGCCACGATATCGCCGTTCTCCGCGACCGGCTGGCGGCGCACCGTCACCCAGTCGCCGTCGCAGATCGCGGCCTCGACCATGGAGTCCCCGACCACGCGCAGCACGAACAGCTCGCCGTCACCGACCAGTTGGCGCGGGAGCGGGAAGACGTCCTCGACCGACTCCTCGGCCAGGATCGGGCCGCCGGCCGCGATCCGGCCGACCAGCGGCACGTACGAGGCGGCGGGCTTGCCGGTGGTGTCGGTGGGCTGGGAGGTGGGCTGGTCCGAGCCGCGCACCTCGTACGCCCGGGGCCGGTGCGGGTCCCGGCGCAGGAACCCCTTGCGCTCCAGCGCCATGAGCTGATGGGCCACCGAGGACGTGCTCGACAGCCCCACGGCCTGGCCGATCTCCCGCATGGACGGTGGGTATCCGCGGCGCTGCACGGAGTCGCGGATCACTTCGATCACGCGGCGCTGCCGGTCGGTGAGCCCGGAGCTGTCCGCCCGGATTCCCGGAGGTCGCCCGGGCAGCGCGCGAGCGGGCTTGGGCCCCTCGGCGTTCGTGGCTGCGTCATTCATGGGGTGTGTCTGGTCGAGTCGGTTCTGGGAGCGGTCCTGGGCGGTGATGGTGGCGCTGTCTGCGGTGGTAGTCACGTCGGCCCCTCTCGAAATGTTCTCCCCAGCTGGACAACGGTAGTTGCTTTCGAAAGGTTGCGCCAAACACACGTTCGAGTGAAATATCGGGGAACGGCTGACGCGATCAGGGTTGAGGGTGTACGGCTGAAGATCAATTCGGTCTATTACGGTACGCTTCGTGCGAAGCGCGGCGAAGCCCGAAAAGGCTTCCCGGTCGGGGCAAGTGGTAGTGCGAACCGGCCTCTCCGGCTGTCGCCGACGGACTTCTTCCGGCCGGCCGGGGTGCGGTCCCGCGCGGCGCTCCCGCAGCGGGGCGCCGGGGCCCAGTGTGCCACCGGCTGACCCCTGGGACGGCGGCCGGGGCGGCTCACGTAGGCTCGTGCCCCGTCCCGGGCAACGCGACACGCGTCCGGCGCGCTTGGCCGACCGGTACCAGATCTAGTGGTTTGATGGCGACGGCCTCCCACAGGTTGTGGTCGTCGGCCCCTGGCGGTCAATCCGGGGCCCGGTCATCGCCTATGCTTGGGGCTGCTTCGCGGGGCCCTGTGAGGGCCTGGCCGAGGCCGAAGATCGTGCACAGTCCGAATGAGGGTGAGGAGGGTGGAGAGCCATGCACTGCCCCTTCTGCAGGCACCCCGACAGCCGCGTGGTCGACAGTCGGACCACTGACGACGGCTGCTCGATCCGACGGCGTCGCCAGTGCCCCGACTGCTCCCGCCGGTTCACGACCGTCGAGACCGCTTCACTGATGGTGATCAAGCGCAGCGGGGTCACCGAGCCCTTCAGCCGCACCAAGGTCATCTCCGGTGTGCGCAAGGCGTGCCAGGGGCGCCCGGTCTCCGAGGACGCCCTGGCCCAGCTCGGCCAGCGGGTCGAGGAGGCCGTGCGCGCGACCGGCAGCGCCGAACTCTCCACGCACGACGTGGGCCTGGCCATACTCGGCCCGCTCCGGGAGCTGGATCTCGTCGCGTATCTGCGGTTCGCGTCCGTGTACCAGGCGTTCGACTCGCTGGAGGACTTCGAGGCCGCCGTCGCGGAGCTGCGTGAGGAGGTCCACCGCGCCGAGGGCGGACACGCGTCCGCCGGGAGTCGCGCCGAGGACTCCGGGGCCCCCGCGCCCGCCACGGCCGCCGAGTAGCGGCCGTACATCACAGACCTGCCCGGTGCGCGGGGTGCGCGCCGGGTGAACGACAGACATCGCGTCACGGAAGATTTAGGCGCATCAGGGCGTTTTGCCCGTAGAGGGAGGCGGCATGACAGAGACGACGAGCGGCCCGGCACGAGGTTCCCGCTCCAAGGGGAACAAGGGCGGCAAGGGGCTGCGTATCGAGCGCATCCACACGACTCCCGGCGTGCACCCGTACGACGAGGTGACCTGGGAGCGTCGTGACGTCGTCATGACCAACTGGCGCGACGGCTCGATCAACTTCGAGCAGCGCGGCGTCGAGTTCCCCGACTTCTGGTCGGTGAACGCGGTCAACATTGTCACGAGCAAGTACTTCCGCGGCGCCGTCGGTTCGCCCGAGCGCGAGTCCGGCCTCAAGCAGCTCATCGACCGCGTCGTGGGCACCTACCGCGCCGCCGGCGAGAAGCACGGCTACTTCGCCTCCCCGGCCGACGCCGAGATCTTCGAGCACGAGCTGGCCTACGCCCTGCTGCACCAGGTCTTCAGCTTCAACTCGCCGGTGTGGTTCAACGTCGGCACCAAGCAGCCGCAGCAGGTCTCCGCCTGCTTCATCCTCTCCGTCGACGACTCCATGGAGTCGATCCTCGACTGGTACAAGGAAGAGGGGATGATCTTCAAGGGCGGCTCCGGCGCCGGCCTGAACCTCTCCCGCATCCGCTCCTCCAAGGAGCTGCTGTCCTCCGGCGGCAACGCCTCCGGTCCCGTCTCCTTCATGCGCGGCGCCGACGCGTCCGCAGGAACGATCAAGTCGGGCGGTGCCACGCGCCGCGCGGCCAAGATGGTCGTGCTCGACGTCGACCACCCGGACGTCGAGGCCTTCATCGACACCAAGGTGAAGGAGGAGGAGAAGGTCCGCGCGCTGCGCGACGCCGGCTTCGACATGGACCTGGGCGGCGACGACATCACCTCCGTCCAGTACCAGAACGCCAACAACTCCGTCCGCGTCAACGACGAGTTCATGAAGGCCGTCGAGACCGGTTCGAAGTTCGGCCTGCGTGCCCGCCTGACCGGCGAGGTCATCGAGGAGGTCGACGCCAAGGGCCTCTTCCGCAAGATGGCCGAGGCCGCCTGGGCCTGCGCCGACCCCGGCATCCAGTACGACGACACCATCAACCACTGGCACACCTCGCCGGAGACGGGCCGCATCACCGCGTCCAACCCGTGCAGCGAGTACATGCACCTGGACAACTCCTCGTGCAACCTGGCCTCGCTGAACCTCATGAAGTTCCTCCGCGACGACGACGCCGGCCACCAGTCGTTCGACGCCGAGCGCTTCGCCAAGGTCGTGGAACTGGTCATCACGGCGATGGACATCTCCATCTGCTTCGCCGACTTCCCGACCGAGAAGATCGGCGAGACCACCCGCGCCTTCCGCCAGCTGGGCATCGGCTACGCCAACCTCGGCGCCCTGCTGATGGCCACCGGTCACGCCTACGACAGCGAGGGTGGCCGCGCGCTCGCCGGCGCCATCACCTCCCTGATGACCGGTACCTCCTACCGCCGCTCCGCCGAACTGGCCGCCGTCGTCGGCCCGTACGAGGGCTACGCCCGCAACGCGGACGCCCACCAGCGCGTCATGAAGCAGCACTCCGACGCGAACGCGGCCGCCCGGCGCATGGACGACCTGGACACCCCGGTGTGGGCCGCGGCGACCGAGGCCTGGCAGGACGTGCTGCGCCTCGGCGAGAAGAACGGCTTCCGCAACGCGCAGGCCTCGGTGCTCGCCCCCACCGGCACCATCGGCCTGATGATGGACTGCGACACCACCGGTATCGAGCCGGACCTGGCCCTGGTCAAGTTCAAGAAGCTCGTCGGCGGCGGCTCGATGCAGATCGTCAACAACACGGTGCCCAAGGCGCTCAAGCGTCTGGGCTACCAGCCGGAGCAGATCGAGGCGGTCGTCGCCCACATCGCCGAGCACGGCAACGTCATCGACGCCCCGGGCCTGAAGGCCGAGCACTACGAGGTCTTCGACTGCGCCATGGGCGAGCGCGCCATCTCCGCCATGGGCCACGTGCGCATGATGGCCGCCACCCAGCCGTTCCTCTCCGGCGCGATCTCCAAGACCGTCAACCTGCCGGAGACGGCCACGGTCGAGGAGGTCGAGGAGGTCTACTTCGAGGGCTGGAAGCTCGGCCTGAAGGCTCTCGCGATCTACCGCGACAACTGCAAGGTCGGCCAGCCGCTGTCGGCGAAGAAGAAGGACGAGGCGAAGCAGGACGCCGCCGAGGCGCCCGCCGCGGAGAAGGTCGTCGAGTACCGCCCGGTCCGCAAGCGCCTGCCCAAGGGCCGCCCGGGCATCACCACCTCCTTCACGGTGGGCGGTGCCGAGGGGTACATGACCGCCAACTCCTACCCGGACGACGGCCTAGGTGAGGTCTTCCTCAAGATGTCCAAGCAGGGTTCGACCCTCGCGGGCATGATGGACGCCTTCTCCATCGCCGTCTCCGTCGGTCTGCAGTACGGCGTCCCCCTGGAGACGTACGTCTCGAAGTTCACCAACATGCGCTTCGAGCCGGCCGGCATGACGGACGACCCGGACGTGCGGATGGCACAGTCGATCGTCGACTACATCTTCCGCCGCCTCGCACTGGACTTCCTGCCGTTCGAGACCCGCTCGGCGCTCGGCATCCACTCCGCCGAGGAGCGTCAGCGGCACCTGGACACCGGCTCCTACGAGCCGATCGACGAGGAGGTCGACGTCGAGGGCCTGGCCCAGTCCGCCCCGCGCCGGATCGAGCCCCCGAAGACCGAGGCCCCGGCCGCGCGTACCACCGCTCCGGCCCCCAAGCAGGCCCACAACTCCACGGAGCTCGTGGAGATGCAGCTCGGCCTGAACGCCGACGCGCCGCTGTGCTTCTCCTGCGGCACGAAGATGCGCCGCGCGGGCAGCTGCTACCTGTGCGAGGGCTGCGGCTCGACGAGCGGCTGCAGCTGATATCCGGCGATCCGCACCGCGTGAGCGGTCGTAGCCGCTGAGCACCGAGAGGGCGCCGACCACAGGTCGGCGCCCTCTTCGTCCGGTCGGTCCGGCAGAAGGGGAGGGAACTTCGCGATGAGCACGAGCACGTGGGGCGGCAACGAGGTGGACCTGGGCGCCTATCTGGCGCGCATCGGGGTGGCCGGGCGGGGCGGCGGGGTCCGGGCGGACCTGGCCACGCTCACGGCACTGCACCAACGGCACATGGCCGCGTTCCCGTTCGAGAACCTGGAGATCCTCCTGGGCCGTCCGGTGCTGCTGGGGATCAAGGCGCTCCAGGACAAGATGGTGGCGCGGCGCCGCGGCGGCTACTGCTACGAACAGAACCTGCTGTTCGCCGCGGTGCTGGAGCGCGTCGGTTTCCGGGTGACGGGACTGGGGGCCCGGATCCGTATGGGCGGTGACACCCTGCGCCCGGCCACGCACATGGCGCTGAAGGTCGCGGCCGACGACGGGGTGTGGCTGTGCGATGTCGGGTTCGGCGGCGAGGGACTGCTGGAGCCGCTGCCCCTGGAGGACGGGGCACGGGCACGGCAGGGGGAGTGGACGTTCGGGCTGGCGCGCGAGGGGCAGGACGTGCACGTGCTGCGCTCCCTGCATCCGGACGGCTGGTTCGACCTGTACGCCTTCGGCCCGGAGGAGCGTTTTCCGGTCGACTACACCGTGCTGAACCATTACGTCTCCACCCACCCGCACTCGCCGTTCGTCTCCCGCGCGGTGGTCCAGCAGACCGGGCCCGAACTGCGGCGGAGCCTGCTCGGCCCGGTCCTGTCGGCCGCCCGTCCGGACGGTTCGGTCACTCAACGCGAGGTGCCTGTCGGGGAGTTGGCCGGGCTGCTGGCGCGGGAGTTCCGTATCGAGCTCACCGGGGCGGAGGCCGCGACCCTCGCCAGGGTGTACTCGTCCGGTACGTGATTCCGCGTCCCTTCGTGGCCTCTACGATGGCGCGGTGCTGGTCAAGTGGATTCGCTGCACCGTGGTGGACCGTCGCGGCTTCGAGCGGGGACAGCGGAAGTGGGCGGGGCTGCTGGGCGAGCCGGGGTTCCGGGGACAGGGCGGGGGCTGGAGCCGGTCGCGCCCGGACGTGGCGCACCTGTTCGGCTTCTGGGAGAGCCGGATGCTCTACGACTCCTTCATGGCACGTTCGCACGACCGGCTGGCGACGGCACAGGCAGGCACGTTCAAGGACGTCCAGGTGCGCCTCTTCGAGCACCGGTGTGACGTAAAAGTGGGGTTCCGGCCGCAGTTCTCGGACGCCGACGTGGTCCGGGTCGCCCACTGCCGGGTGCGCGAGGAGCGGGTGGAGCACTTCACGCTCATGCAGGAGAAGGTGTGGAACCCGGCCATGGCGGGATCGCCCGGGATGCTCCGCGGACTGTTCGGCGAGGCACCCGGCCGGGAGTTCCTGGTGCTGTCGATGTGGAACTCCGGGGCGGAGCACGGCAAGTACCGCACGGAGCGCGTGGAGAGACTCGCGCTGCGGGCGCAGACGGAGGCCGATGTCGCCGCGGTCGGGGGCGACATCGTCGCCCTCGAACCGTCCTGGACGGTGTGACCGGAAGTCGCCCGTCGTCGGTGCGGCGGCGTCGGACGCGGATGACGCAGGCCCCGGCGTGTGCCGCCGCGAGCGCCGTGTCGGCGGCCTGGTCCGCGGTGGCCGCGTCGACCGGCTCGCGCGGTGAGGATCTCGCAGCGCGCGAACCGCTCGGTGCAGCTCGACAGGGTCCGCCCGGGGAGCCGGCTCGACGTCGACGGCCTGCGGCTGCGCGCCGGGGAGCGCCTGCTGGTCCACGGCCCCAACGGCGCCGGGGACGGGCCTTGACCGTACCTGACGCCGGGACCGTCACCCGCAACGGCCGCACGGGGTATCCGGGGCAGGAGATCCCCGTGCACCGGCCCGCCGAGCGGCTGCGGGCCACCGGGCTCTGCCGCGAACGGGACGTGTACGGGCCGGCCCGTTTACCCTGGGGTGACGCGCGCGGCCGCCCGACGCCCGATCTAGGGTGGCGTCATGCCACGGCCCCGACGCATCGTCCTCCTCCGGCACGGAGAGTCGGTGGGCAATGTCGACGACACCGTCTACGAGCGGGAGCCCGACCACGCGCTGAGCCTCACCGAGACGGGCCGCAAACAGGCCCGGGAGGCCGGGGCGCAGCTGCGCGGGCTCTTCGGCGACGAGAGGGTGTCCGCCTACGTCTCCCCCTACCGCCGCACCCACCAGACCTTCCAGGCCCTGGGACTCGATCCCGGCCGGGTCCGGGTCCGCGAGGAGCCCCGGCTGCGCGAGCAGGACTGGGGGAACTGGCAGGACCCCGCCGACGTCCGCCGCCAGAAGGCCTACCGGGACGCCTACGGTCACTTCTTCTACCGCTTCGCCCAGGGCGAGTCCGGGGCCGACGTCTACGACCGCGTCGGGGCGTTCCTGGAGAGCCTGTGGCGCAGCTTCGAGCAGCCCGACCACCCCCCGAACGTCCTGCTCGTCACGCACGGTCTGACCATGAGGCTGTTCTGCATGCGCTGGCTGCACTGGACCGTCGCCGAGTTCGAGTGCCTGTCCAACCCGAGCAACGGGGAGACCCGCGCGCTGCTGCTCGGCGCCGACGGCAAGTACCACCTCGACCGGCCCTTCGAGCGCTGGTGCACCCCGGAACCCTACGGGTTCACCGGTTAGTAGAGTTCGCTGCGATGACCGCTGACCGATTCCACCGCGCCCTCCGGAGCCTGCGCGGGCTGTCCGTGGGCGACGCCCTCGGTTCCCAGTTCTTCGTCCCCGCCCACTACCCGGCACTGCGGCGCCGGGAACTGCCGCCGGGCCCCTGGCAGTGGACCGACGACACCGAGATGGCCTGCTCCGTCGTGGCCGTGCTCGCCGAGCACGGACGCATCGACCAGGACGCGCTCGCGCGCTCCTTCGCCGAGCACCACGACTTCGACCGCGGATACGGCCCTGCCGTGGGCCGCGTGCTGCGTCTGATCAGGGAAGGCGGCGACTGGCGGGAGCTGGCCGCGGCCCTCTTCAACGGCCAGGGCTCCTGGGGCAACGGCGCCGCCATGCGCATCGCCCCGCTCGGCGCCTGGTACGCCGACGACCCCGAACAGGCCACGCACCAGGCCGAGATCTCCGCCTACCCCACCCACCAGCACCGTGAGGCGGTCGCCGGGGCCATGGCCGTGGCCGCGGCGGCGGCCGTCGCCGCGGGCCCCGCGGCCGTCACGCCGGAAGCGCTCCTGGACGCGGTGATCGCCCTCGTGCCGCGCAGCGCCGTGCAGGCCGGACTCCGCCGCGCCCGCGACATGCTCGACTACGGCGACGCGACGACGGTGGCCGCCGTACTGGGCTGCGGCCGCCGCACCAGCGCCCATGACACGGTGCCGTTCGCGCTGTGGGCCGCCGCCCGCGGTCTCGGCTCGTACGAGACCGTTTTCTGGACGACCGCGCAGGCGGGCGGTGACGTGGACACCACCTGCGCGATCGCCGGAGGGGTGGTCGCCGCGGCGGAACGGGGCGCTCCGCCCGCGGGCTGGCTGCGGCACACCGAGACGCTGCCGGGCTGGCTTCCGGCCGCTGCGGCCTGACCTGACGAAAAGGTGAGGGGGCGGGGCTACTCGCGTCACCCGCAGGGGCGTACGCTTGCTGGCGCCATGCCGTACGAACCGCCTACCCACAGCGTCGAGCGCTCCTTGCGTGCCACGACCGGAGCCAAGGTCGTCGCCGGGGTCGACGAGGTCGGCCGCGGGGCCTGGGCCGGTCCGGTCACCGTGTGCGCGGCCGTCACCGGACTGCGCCGCCCGCCGGCGGGGCTCACCGACTCCAAGCTGCTGACCCCCAGGCGCCGGCTCGCGCTGCTGGAGGAGCTGGAGGAGTGGGTCACGGCCCACGCCCTCGGCCACGCCTCCCCGCAGGAGATCGACGACCTGGGCATGACGGCGGCGTTGCGGCTGGCCGCGACCCGCGCTCTGGAAGGGCTGCCCGTACGGCCGGACGCCGTCATCCTCGACGGCAAGCACGACTACCTCGGCGCACCGTGGCGGGTCCGTACGGTCATCAAGGGCGATCAGTCCTGCGTGGCCGTCGCCGCCGCCTCCGTGATCGCCAAGGTGCGGCGCGACGCCCTGATGGCCGAACTGGGCGCCGACCACGCCGACTTCGGCTTCGCCGACAACGCCGGCTATCCCTCACCGGTGCACCGCGCGGCACTGGAGGCGCTGGGGCCCACCCCGCACCACCGACTGTCCTGGTCCTACCTCGACGCGCTGCCCCGGTGGCAGCACCTCAAGCGGACCCGCAGCGCCCCCGAAGCGGTGGCGCTGGAGTCCGCGGGCCAGCTCGGATTCGATTTCTGATCGGTCCGAACGGCCACCCGCCGACATGAACCGCACCGGCGTTTGATAAACATCAACTCATGCCTCTCATCCCCGAGGAGCCTCAGATTCACGAGAGTGTCCCGGGTCCCCGCGCAGTCGCGGCCGCCGGCCGCACCGCGCCGACCCCTCGTCCCGTTCCTGGCCCCGGCCCCCGACCGGCCCCGCAGCGGCCCGGCAACCCCGGTGCCCGTCCGGCCCCGGCCCCGCCCGGGCGCGGCCCGCTCGCCGGCGCCGACCCCGCCCCTCCGCAGATCCAGCTCATCCCGGCGCCCGCGCCCGCCGCGCTGGACGCCGCGGACGAGGCCGTGGACCTGCTGCTCGACAGCGGCCGCGCGCCCGGTGAGGTCCTGGTGCTCACCACCGGCGACCCCCACCCGTGGGAGGCGCACGAGCGGTCCTTCGGCGAGGAGGCGTACTGGGCGCAGCACGACGCCCGCGACGACGTCTTCTACGCCTCCGCCTCCGCCGCCGCGGAGCGGGTCGGCTCGCGCCCCGTCGTGGTCGTCGCCGTCAACGGCGGTACGGACGGCGCGGTGACCGCCGCACTGCCCGTGGCGCTGGCCCGCACCGGAGCCCTGCTGGTCGTCTGCGGTGACCCGCAGCGGGTCAACGGCCTTCTCCCGGCGGGCGTCTGACGCCTCGCCCGGTGGGCGTGCGCGGGCGCCGGCTCCGGCTGCGGGGCGTGGTCCCGCGCGTCAGCGGGCCGCGGTGCGGCGGTGCGCCTGGGGCGCCCCGCCGCCGGAGGTCAGCGGCGTGCTGCGGCGCACGGCGGTCGCGCACGGTCTTCGGCCGCTGCGCCCCTCGCCGAGGATCTGCCAGCCCCCGGCGGTCAGCGTGATGTACGCGCCGCAGCGCAGCCCGTGCAGCGTGCAGGCGTCACGCAGTCCCCACATCCACGCACCGTCCTCCTCGGTCCAGTGCGGCTCCCCTGCACGGCAGTGGAGCAGTACGGCCGTACGGACCGGGGTGCGGCGGCGCAGGTCGTGCGGGATCACCCGGCGCAGCCGGTCCAGGAGCGCGTTGCGGAACTCCCAGCCGTCGGCCGGTACGGGCGGCGGGAACGAGGCGCTGGCCGCGATCCGTTGGTCGGGGTCGAGCACGGCCACGACCGCCGTGGCGGGCGCCGGCAGATGCCGGGTGTGCAGGCCGGTGATCACCTCGCGCGGGTTGTTCAGCAGCGGGATGCCCGCCGCGGCCCACTCGGCGGGTTCCAGCAGCCGGCCCAGCCGGGGGCAGGGGTCGGCGGACGGAGGTGGAGCGAAGCCCAAGGCCATGATTCTCCCTTCGTCTGCACACCCATGAGCCGGGCGGGCATCAGGTGGACGCGTGTGCACCACGACGCCGGTCCCGGCGAACCGTGGACAGGCGGGAGCGGGGAGCCACTCCAATTCTCGTGGCCCTACTGGCCTGCGGCAACGATCAATTGGCGCCACTGGCGGACAACAGACGCCCGTCACCGGGCCGTCGGCGCCGCCACCCGGCGATCACCCCTGGACAGCCAGCACCAGTGGCAGCACCTCGCCGGCCCCGGCCCGCCGGAGCAGCCGGGCGGCCACGGCCAGCGTCCAGCCCGAATCGGTCAGGTCGTCCACGAGCAGCACCGGCCCGCCCGCCTCCGCCAGGGCGGCGGCGAGCGGTGCCGGGACGGTCAACGCCCCTTCCAGCGCCCGCAGTCGCTGTGCGCTGTTGCTGCGCGGCACGTGGCCGCCGTCCTCCGTCTCCCGGTAGGCGAGGGCGCCGAGCACGGGCATGCGGCCGATCCGGGCGATGCGTTCGCCGAGCGAGCCGATCAACTGCGGGCGCGTGCGGGAGGGCAGCGTGACCACCCCCACCGGACGGGCGGCGTCCGGCGCCCCGCCGGCCCAACCGCCCGGCCCCCGGGCCCAGTCGGCCAGCACTGTCACCACCGCGTCGACCACGTCGTCCGGAACCGGTGCGTCCGGGGCCTGCGGGGCGAGCAGGGGCCGCAGCCGGTTTCCCCAGCCGATGTCGGAGAGCCGGCCGAGCGCCCGGCCGGCCGCCGCCTGTTCCCCGGCGGGAATACGGCCCTTGAGGTCCACGCCGACGGCGGACATCCCCGTCGGCCACATCCGGCGCGGCTCGATCTCCACGCCCGGGCGCCCGAGTTCGCCCCGTGACGCCTCCAGCGCCGCGGCGGACACCTCGCTCGGAAAACGCGGCCCCGCGCAGTTGTCGCAGCGCCCGCAGGGCGTCGCCTGCTCGTCGTCCAGCTGGCGGCGCAGGAACTCCATCCGGCAGCCCGCCGTGGTGGCGTACTCGCGCATCGCCTGCTGCTCGGCCTCACGCTGCCGCGCGACCCACGCGTAGCGCTCGGCGTCGTACGTCCAGGGCTGCCCGGTGGCCGTCCAGCCGCCGCGCACCCGGCGCACCGCGCCGTCCACGTCGAGGACCTTGAGCATGGTCTCCAGGCGTGAGCGCCGCAGCTCCACCCGGGGTTCGAGAGCGGGCAGGGACAGCGGCCGGTCGGCGGCCGCCAGCACCTCCAGGGTGCGGCGCACGTGCTCCTCGCCGGGGAAGGCGAGGGAGGCGAAGTACTGCCAGATCGCCTCGTCCTCACGGCCCGGCAGCAGCAGCACCTCGGCGTGGGCCACACCACGGCCCGCGCGCCCCACCTGCTGGTAGTAGGCGATGGGGGAGGAGGGCGAGCCCAGGTGCACCACGAACCCCAGGTCGGGCTTGTCGAAGCCCATGCCCAGGGCGGACGTGGCGACCAGGGCCTTGACGCGGTTCGCGAGCAGGTCGTCCTCGGCCTGCTGCCGTTCGGCGTTCTCGGTCTTGCCGGTGTAGCAGGCGACCTCGTGCCCGCTGCGGCGCAGGAACGCGGTGACCTCCTCGGCGGCGGCGACCGTGAGGGTGTAGACGATCCCGGACCCGGGCAGCTCGCCGAGGTGGTCGGCGAGCCAGGCCAGCCGGTGCGCGGCGTCGGGCAGCCGCAGGACGCCCAGGCTCAGGCTCTCCCGGTCCAGCGGACCGCGCAGGACGAGCGCCTGCCCGTCGCCCTCGCCGGTGCCCAGCTGCTCGGCCACGTCGGCCGTGACCCGGGCATTGGCGGTCGCGGTCGTCGCGAGCACCGGGACGCCCGGGGACAGTTCGGCCAGCATCGTGCGCAGCCTGCGGTAGTCGGGCCGGA
The DNA here is from genome assembly GCF_042656465.1 of Streptomyces gamaensis. Classification (NCBI taxonomy): domain Bacteria; kingdom Bacillati; phylum Actinomycetota; class Actinomycetes; order Kitasatosporales; family Streptomycetaceae; genus Streptomyces; species Streptomyces gamaensis. The sequence continues at coordinate 92,948 of NZ_JBHSPB010000019.1, read as the reverse complement.
AGTCGTGGCCCCAGTCGGAGATGCAGTGGGCCTCGTCGACGACCAGCAGCCCCGTGGCCGCCGCGAGCTTCGGCAGCACATTGTCCCGGAAGTCGGGATTGTTCAGCCGCTCCGGGCTCACGAGCAGCACATCGACCTCGCCCGCGGCCACCTCGGCCTGGACGGTGTCCCACTCCTCGGTGTTGGCGGAGTTGATCGTGCGCGCGCGGATACCGGCGCGCGCGGCGGCCTCCACCTGATTGCGCATCAGCGCCAGCAGCGGGGAGACGATCACCGTCGGCCCGCTGCCCCGGCCGCGCAGCAGCGCGGTCGCCACGAAGTACACGGCGGACTTGCCCCACCCCGTGCGCTGCACGACCAGGGCCCGGCGGTGGTGGGCGACGAGGGCCTCGATCGCACGCCACTGGTCATCGCGCAGCCGCGCCGCGCCCGTGGTGTCGCCGACGAGGCGGGCCAGGACGGCATCGGCCGAGGCACGGAGGTCTTCGTTGGTCATGCCCCCATGCAACACGAGGCCACCGACATCGCGCCAACGAGCCCGCAATCCTGTGGACAAGCCTTGTCCACAGGGTTAGTACGACAATATCCGCGAGTTATCCACAGGGCTGGTGGGCTCGGGCAGTTCCACGGGAGCCTCGGGGCATGACCAAGCCCGACGAACCAGCCCGCCCGTCCGTCCCCTCCACCGCCGCCGAGGAGGCCGAGCAGCAGGTCACCCTGCGCAGCCCGGCCGAGCTGGCCGACGCCCTGCCCTACCTGCTGGGCTTCCATCCCGACGACAGCATCGTCATGGTCGCGCTCCACGGCGGGCGCGGCCGCTTCGGAGGCCGGCTCAGGCTCGGCATCCCCCCGGCCCGCCAGGACTGGCCCGCCATCTGCGAACAGCTCGCCGAGACCCTCCTGACCGGCAGCGACAGGCGCGGCGCCCGGCCCGACGGCGTCGTGGTCTACCTGTGCCAGGACCCGGCCCCGGGACAGCCCGCCCGCGAGGTGATGAGGCGGCTGCGGCCCCTCGCCCAGCGGCTGCGGCAGGAGTGCGGCCGACTCGGGATGCCCGTGTTCGAGGCGCTGTGCATCTCCGACGGCCGGTTCTGGTCCTACTGCTGCCCCGACACCCGCTGCTGCCCGCCGGACGGCACCCCTGTCGGGCTCCCCGGCACCTCCGTCATGGCGGCAGCCGCCGCCTACGCGGGCATCGAGGTCCGCGGCACCCTGCGCCAGATGCAGGCGCGTTTCGAGCCCGTCACCGGCGCGAGGGCCGACGAGCAACGCCGGGCGCTCGACGCCGCCGCGGCCGAACTCGTGCCGCGCATCCTGTGCGACGGCGACAGCGAGGCCGTGCGCCGGCGGACCCTCGACCTCGCCCGGGCCGTGGTCGACCGTCTCCACGGGACCCCGCCGCTCGCCGACCGCTCCGCCTCCGACGCCCGCGACGACGGCCTGCTGACCGCCACGGAGGCCGCCGGGATCCTCCTCGGCCTGCAGGACCGCGTCACCCGGGACCGGGCCGCCGAGTGGATGGAAGGCGAGCGGGCACAGGCCGTGCTGCGCACATGGCGAGCCCTCGCGCGCCGCTGCGTGCCGCCCTTCGGGGAGTACGCGGCCGCTCCCGTCACGCTGGCCGGCTGGGTCGCCTGGTCGACCGGCGACCACCCCGAGGCACGCGTCGCCCTGGGCCACGCCCTGACCGTCGACCCCGGCTATCTCTTCGCCCAACTGCTCCACCGGGCCTGCAACCAGGGCCTCGACCCGGAGCCGCTGCGCAGCTGCCTGCGCGAGGAGCAGGCCGGGCGTGCCCTGCACGAGGCGGCACACGCCGAGGCGGAGCGCGCGGCGACGGCCGACCGGGCCCGCAAGCCGGATCGTCCCCGGCCCGGGGGCCGGCCCGGCACACGCCCGCGCAGCGCCCGGCCCGGCGGCCCCGCCTCCCCGTCCGGGGCACTGCGCACGCGGGACGGCGGCGACCGGCGCGCCGCCCGCAGCCGACAGGACCGCAGGCCGTGAGCGGCCGGCCGGACCCCGGCGGACCGGGCCCCGGGCCCGCGCGGCGTGACTTCGGCCGCCCCGTCGCCGTTCACCTCAGTACTCGCGAACGCAGCCCCGCCGTCCCCGTCCGTGACCCCCGCAGGGAGCCCAGACAAGTGCAAGGCATGGTCCCGCCCGATCCGTCCGCCCGTCCCACCGCCCGACCCGGCCGGGTGCCCGGCCCGCAGCCGGTGCCGGTGCACGCGGCGCTGGTGTGCGTCGCGCTGCCCGGCCTGGCCGTCTCCGGCGAGCACGGGCAGCTGACCGGGCACGGCCTCGACGGGTTCTACCTCGGCGGGCGCCGCCTCCTGGCCCGCTGCGTGGTGCGGGTGGGCGGGGCGGAGCCCGTGCCCGTGCAGGGCCGTCTGCTCGACGCCGGGCGGGCCCGCTTCGTGGGCACCGTGCGCACGGCGGCAGACGTCGGCCCCGACCCGGCCGTCTCCGTGGAACGGCTGCGCTCGGCGCAGGGCGTCGAACGGATCGGTCTGCGCAGCACGGCGGCCCGGGCCCTGCGCCTGGCCGTCGAGGTGTCCCTGGGCACCGACCTCGCCGAGCTCGGGGCGGTCGCCGCGGGCCACAGCGGTGCCGAGATCCCCGCCGCCGTGCACGCCGGCGGCCTGCGCTGGTCCGCTCCGGCGCTGCAGGCCGTGGTCACGGCGGACCCCCCGCCGGACGACACCCTGGCCTCCGCGGGCCTGCTGTGCTGGGACCTGGAGCTGCCCCCCGGGGGAACGCGCGCCATCGAGCTGCGGATCCAGTCGGCGGCCCCCGGCCGGGGGAACGCGCCCGAGCCCCAGGCCCCCCGCGCCCGGAGCGGACCGCAGCCATGGCGCGACGCCCAGGCCGAGGGGGACGACCCACGAGCAGGCGCTCTCTTCGCGGCCGCGCTGGACGACCTGCGCGCGCTGCTGCTGCGCGATCCCGCCCAGCCCGCGGACGGCCATCTCGCCGCCGGCGTCCCCTGGCGCTGCGGCCTCGCCCCGGCCGAAGCGCTCTGGGCGGCCCGCATGACCCTGCCCCTGGGGGTCCGGCTGGCGGCGGGGACCCTGCGCACCCTGGCCCACACCCAGACCACCGGCCCCGGGCCCGACGCCGGGCGCATCCCCGGCGCGCTGCGGCACGCGGGGGAGCATCTGCCGCCCGGCTGCACGGGCATCGAGGCCACCTTGCTGTTCCCCGTCGTCCTCGCGGAGGCCCGGCGGTGGGGACTGCCCGAGCGGGAGACCGAACAGCTGCTGCCGGCCGCCGAGCGCTGCCTCGGCTGGCTGCGCGCGACCACGGGCGACGACGGCTATCTCGCCGATCCGGTGCCCGGCGGCCCGTACCGCTGCGAGACGCAGGCCCACGCGCACCGGGCCGCGCTGCTCGGCGCCGACCTCCTGGAGGCCCACGGCCGCCCCGGGGCGGAGGACTGGCGGGCCTGGGCGGCCGCCCTGCGCGGCCGGTTCCGCGACGATTTCTGGATCGACGACCTGGGCGGCGGCCGCCCTGCGGCGGCCCGCACCGCGGACGGACAGCGCATACCCCACCTGGGCTGCGCCGCCGCGCACCTGCTCGACAACGGCCTGCTGGGCGCGGGCCGCCACGCCCCGGGCCTGCTGGACAAGGTGCAGACCGAACAGCTCGCCCGGCTCCTCGGCGGCCCCGCCCTGGACTCCGGGTGGGGGCTGCGCAGCCTCGGCGCGAAGGAGCCCGGGCACAACCCGTTCGGCCACCGTAGCGGCGCGGTGCGCGTCCACGAGAGCGCCGTGGCCGTCGCCGGGCTGGCCGCCGCGGGCTACGAGAAGGAGGCCGGAGCGCTGCTGCGGGGCGTCGTCGACGCGGCGGAGAGCTTCGGCCACCGCCTGCCGGAGATGTACGCGGGGGAGCAGCGCACCGTCGGCAGCGCCCCCATGCCGCACCCGGCGGCCTGCCGGCCTGCGGCCGTGGCGGCCGCCGGTGCCGTCCAGCTGCTGACCGCCCTCGCCGGAGTGCGCCCCGACTCCCCGGCCGGCTGCGTGGCGGTGCGGCCACTGGCCACCGCGCCGCTGGGCGCCCTGCGCTTCACCGGGCTGCGGGTCGCGGAGCAGCCGTTCGCCGTGCGGGTGAGCCGGCTGGGGCTCGGCATGGTCGAGGAAGCGGCCGAGGGCCTGCAGCTGGGGGTGTGAGACCGTGCGCGCGAGCCTTCCCGACGGGCCGGTGGCGGACCCCGCCCAAGACCCTGTTTATCGTCAGGCAGACGACTATGATCGCGTCATGCCCTACGACCCGTCGGCCTTTCCGCCCTTCGCTGTCACCGTCGACCTGGTCGTGCTCACCGTGCGCCGCCACGCGCTGTGCGCGCTGGCCGTCCGCCGCGGGGATCCGCCCTTCCAGGGGCGCTGGGCGCTGCCGGGCGGCTTCGTACGGGGCGACGAGGACCTGGCGACAGCCGCGGCCCGCGAGCTGGCGGAGAAGACCGGACTGCACGCCTACGACCCGGCCGGGCCGCCCCGGCCCGACGACGCCCATCTCGAACAGCTCGCCACCTACGGCGATCCGAAGCGCGACCCGCGCATGCGCGTGGTCAGCGTCGCGCACCTGGCTCTCGCGCCCGACCTGCCCGCCCCGCGCCCCGGCGGGGACGCGCACAGCGTGCGCTGGGCGCCCGTCGACGAGCTGCTGGAGCAGGAGACCGGTCACGTCCGCGAGGAAGAGCACGCTCCGCTGGCCTTCGACCACGCGCGCATCCTCGCGGACGGCGTCGAGCGGGCCCGCTCCAAGATCGAGTACTCGTCGCTCGCGACGGCCTTCTGCCCGCGCGAGTTCACCGTCGGCGAGCTGCGCCGCGTGTACGAGGCGGTCTGGGGCGTCGCCCTGGACCCGCGCAATTTCCACCGCAAGGTGACCGGCACCCCCGGTTTCCTGGTGCCCACGGGAGGGACGACGACGCGGCAGGGCGGCCGCCCCGCCCAGCTCTTCCGGGCGGGCGGGGCGACGCTGCTCAACCCGCCGATGCTGCGGCCGGAAGCCTAGGGGAGCCCAGGGGGCGTCACTGCTCCCGGGCGTGCGGCGCCGTGGGTGACACGGCGCGAGGGAAGCACCCCTTACGTAGCAAATAGGACATAACGGGTTATGGTGCTGCGGCATGCCGTCGAGCCGTCTCACGCCCCGCGAGAGAAGCCATGATCCAGGCCATCGGACTGACCAGCGTCCCCAGCCGCGACGGGCTGCCCGCCGTCGACGACCTCACCTTCGAGGCGCACCCCGGACGCGTCACCGTCCTGCTCGGCGCCCCGGGCTCCGGCAAGACGAGCGCCCTGAGGATCATCCTGCGGCTCGACCCCGGCCGGGGCATCGCCCTCTTCCGCGGCCGCAGCCTGGACCGGATCCCCCATCCCGCCCGTGAGATCGGCGTCCTGCTCGGCGACGTCCCCGGTCACCCCGCCCGCAGCGCCCGGAGCCACCTGCACATGCTCGCCGCCGCCGGCGGCCTGCCCGTCGGCCGGGTCGACGACGTCCTGGAGGTCGTCGGACTCACCGGACTCGCGGACCAGCGCATCGGCGACTGCTCCCGTGGCATGGACCGTCGCCTCGGCCTCGCCGCCGCGCTGCTCGGTGACCCCCACACCCTCGTTCTCGACGAGCCCGCCCAGGAGCTCTCGCCCCGCGAGACCGCCTGGCTCCACGGGATGCTGCGCGGCTACGCGGCGCAGGGCGGCGCCGTTCTCGTCACCTCCAGCGACCCGAAGGAAGCCGCCCGCATCGCCGACCAGGTCGTCACCATCGACAAGGGCCGGCTCGTCGCCGACCAGGCCGTCGCCGACTTCGCCCGCGGCCGCCTGCGGCCCCGGGTCGTCGTCCACTCACCGCTCGCCGACCGCCTCGCCCACGTCCTCGCCGCCGAGGCCGAGCTCCCCGGCCCGGCCTCGGGCGGCCCCCGGCCGGAGATCGTCCCCGAAGGGGGCGGGCGGCTCTCCGTCTACGGCAGCAGCTGCGCCGCCGTCGGTGAGACCGCGCACCGGCACGGCATCCTCGTCCACCGCCTCGCCGAGGAGACCGCCGACGCGGGGCCCGTACGGCCCCTGCGCCGCGCCGACGGCCGGGCCCCCGGATCCGGCGACACCCACGCGCCCCACCCGCTCGCACCGGGCGTTCCCCGCGGGATCCAGCCGTGCCTGCCCGCGCCGGGTCCGGTCTGGTCGCTGCGCTACGAACTGCACCGCGCCACCGGCGTGGGAACCGGCTGGACCGTGGCCGCCGCGTCCCTCGCCGTCTCGCTCCTCGCCTCGGTGCTCCTCGTGTGCACCGGCGGTACACCGGCATCGCGCCAGCTCACGGGCTGGCCGACCTTCCTGCCCCTGCCCCCGGCCGCCTTCGGCGCCGGCGTCATCGGGGCGCTCGCCTTCGGCCAGGAGTTCCGCTACCCGGCGCTGGCCCCGGACCAGGGAGCCGTCCCGCGCCGGCTCAGCCTGCTCGGCGCCAAACTCCTGTCGACGGCCGTCGCGGCCGTACTGCTGGCGCTGGTGTCCCTGGTCCTCGACATCGCGGGCCTGCACCTGCTCTACGGGAACGACGCCACCGCCGCCCCCGGCGACTGGGCCGCGCTGCTCGTCGGCTGGACCGGGCTCGCGCTGGGCTGCGCGTGGGCCGGACTGCTGGCCGCCGGACTCTTCCGCTCCACCGCGCTGGGGCTGCTCGCCGTCCTGGTGGTGCCGACGCTGGTGGTGCCCTTCCTCGACAGCGTGCTGGTCCAGCCGGCGGCGGCCCGCTCGTCGGCCGGGCTGCCGCAGCGGTTGCACTCGACCGCGGTGGTGCGGTGGCCCGCCGCCGCGGACGGCGGTGCCGCCGAGGCGCTGCGGCTCGTGGACCGGCCCGGCGGCCTGGCTCTGGCGCTCTCGCTCCTGGCGCTGCTCGGCGCCTACGTCATGACCGTGCTGCGTGGCAGGCCGCGCTGACGCGCCGGACCGCGTACGGCTCGTGGAGCCGTGGGCGAAGGCGGGGATGACGCTCCGCAGTCGCACCACCCCGGAGGGTGCCCGCTTCTGTCCGATTGGTCGTCAATTGTGAGGTAATGGGCGATCACCCTTTCGTGTGCTTTTCACCAAAGACCTCAAGGGAGTTGAGGGTGTCGCCGACAAAGGAGGCGTGAGTACCCTTGCGCACACCATGATGACCGCGGCTCGCCCCGCCGACTCCGGCCTCGCAGGCTCGGGCGAGCTTGACCGTTACTCCTATGCCGAGGCCGCCGGGGCCGACCGCGGAGCCTCGCCGGCCTGGGACGGGGAGGCCGAGCTGAGCAGGGCGGGCCGCCGTGCGGCCGGCAGCCGGGGCCGCGGGCTGCACGGCCAGCTCGTGCAGCAGCTCGGCCAGATGATCGTCTCCGGCGATCTCGGGGCCGACCGTCCGCTCGTCCCGGAGGAGATCGGGCAGCGTTTCGAGGTCTCCCGCACCGTCGTCCGTGAGTCCCTGCGCGTCCTCGAAGCGAAGGGTCTGGTCAGCGCCCGCCCCAATGTCGGCACCCGGGTCCGCCCCGTCAGCGACTGGAACCTGCTCGACCCCGACATCATCGAGTGGCGGGCCTTCGGGCCGCAGCGCGAGGACCAGCGCCGCGAGCTGTGCGAACTGCGCTGGACCATCGAGCCGCTCGCCGCTCGCCTCGCCGCCGGCCACGGCCGTGAGGACGTCCAGCAGCGGCTGGCCGACATGGCCGAGATCATGGGCCACGCGCTGGCCCAGGGCGACTCGCTCACCTTCACCCGCGCCGACGCCGAGTTCCACTCGCTGCTGCTGCAGGTCGCGGGCAATCGCATGCTGGAGCACCTCGCCGGCATCGTCACCGCCGCGCTCCACGTCTCCGGCGTGCCCTCCGGCGGCTGCGACCGCCCCACGGAGGCGGGTGTCGGCCACCACCTCAGGATCGTCGACGCGCTCGGCACCGGTGACGCCGTCGGCGCGGAGGCCGCGATGCGGCAGCTGCTCGTCACCCACCCCGACGTCGAGCGCGTGGTGCCCGCGCCGCGCGAACACTGACGTCCGGCGGCGGCGCGGGGCGGGACGGGCGGATCGCACGGCCGGGTCGCGCCCCGTCCGCGCCGCCGGGCTCGCGCGTACGGCAGGCTGCGTGGCCGTACGTGCGAGCCCTTGGGGGTGGCGGAGGTGCCGGCGGAGCCCGGATCGGGGGTAACAGGCTGATGGGTTCTGTCCAGTTGGGCAGCTTTCGATCCCTTATGGGGTGTGACTCGGGCCACGAGGATTGGGCGTAACGCTCCTTGAGACAGTGCGATGACTTAAGAGGTGGTGGCCGCGGAAGGAATACACGCCCCGTATCCGGCGCTGTGTCCCTCTGCACCCGTCACCCGCGCGCCGTCGGTTCATCCTTGCCGACGGTCGTCGGAACCGGTTCCCCGCCGAGGGAGGACCGGGGCCGGAAGCCGTTTCCATCGTTCCGAGAGGTTGTTCGTGTCGGCCAGCACATCCCGTACGCTCCCGCCGGAGATCGCCGAATCCGAGTCTCTGATGGCGCTCATCGAGCAGGGAAAGGCCGAGGGGCAGATCGCCGGCGACGACGTGCGTCGGGCCTTCGAGGCTGACCAGATTCCGCCAACCCAGTGGAAGAATGTTCTGCGCAGCCTCAACCAGGTCCTCGACGAGGAGGGTGTGACGCTGATGGTCAGTGCCGCCGAGGCGCCCAAGCGCACCCGCAAGAGCGTCGCAGCGAAGAGCCCGGCGAAGCGCACCGCCACCAAGGCCGTCTCCTCCAAGACGGTCACGGCCAGGCAGACCGCGTCCGCGGCGTCCGCCACGTCCGCCACGGCGGCGTACGGTGACGCCGAGAGCGACGAGGCGGTGGCGCCCGCCAAGAAGACCGCCGCCAAGAAGACGGCAGCCAAGAAGACGGTGGCCAAGAAGGCCGCCGTGAAAAAGACGGCGGCCAAGAAGACCGCCGCCAAGAAGGACGCCGACGAGCTCCTCGAAGAGGACCTCATCGACGAGACCCCCACTCCCGGCAAGGGGGAGGACGAGGACGAGACCGGCGAGAACAAGGGCTTCGTCCTGTCCGACGAGGACGAGGACGACGCGCCCGCGCAGCAGGTCGCGGTCGCCGGTGCCACCGCCGACCCGGTCAAGGACTACCTCAAGCAGATCGGCAAGGTCCCGCTGCTCAACGCCGAGCAGGAGGTCGAGCTCGCCAAGCGCATCGAGGCGGGTCTGTTCGCCGAGGACAAGCTGGCGAACTCCGACAAGCTGGCCCCGAAGCTCAAGCGCGAGCTGGAGATCATCGCCGAGGACGGGCGCCGCGCCAAGAACCACCTGCTGGAGGCCAACCTCCGGCTCGTGGTCTCCCTGGCCAAGCGCTACACGGGCCGCGGCATGCTCTTCCTGGACCTGATCCAGGAGGGCAACCTCGGTCTGATCCGCGCGGTCGAGAAGTTCGACTACACCAAGGGCTACAAGTTCTCGACCTACGCGACCTGGTGGATCCGTCAGGCCATCACCCGCGCGATGGCCGACCAGGCCCGCACCATCCGCATCCCGGTGCACATGGTCGAGGTCATCAACAAGCTCGCGCGCGTGCAGCGCCAGATGCTCCAGGACCTGGGCCGCGAGCCCACCCCGGAGGAGCTGGCCAAGGAGCTCGACATGACCCCGGAGAAGGTCATCGAGGTCCAGAAGTACGGCCGCGAGCCCATCTCGCTGCACACGCCCCTCGGCGAGGACGGCGACAGCGAGTTCGGTGACCTCATCGAGGACTCCGAGGCGGTCGTGCCGGCCGACGCCGTCAGCTTCACGCTCCTCCAGGAGCAGCTGCACTCCGTGCTGGACACCCTCAGCGAGCGCGAGGCCGGCGTGGTCTCCATGCGCTTCGGCCTCACCGACGGCCAGCCCAAGACACTCGACGAGATCGGCAAGGTCTACGGCGTGACGCGCGAGCGCATCCGCCAGATCGAGTCGAAGACGATGTCCAAGCTGCGTCACCCGTCCCGCTCCCAGGTGCTGCGCGACTACCTGGACTGACGCGCGGCGATCAGCGGTCCCGAAGGCCCGGCACCTCCTCGGAGGTGCCGGGCCTTCGGGCTTGGCGGGGTACGGGCGCGGGCCCCTGCTTCCGGATGCGCGGGGCGCCCCACGGGTTGACCCTGGGTGTGCAAGGGACTCCGCACCGTCAGGAGAGGGCATGCGTTCGCTGAGCTACCCGCTGGCCGGCGCTCTCGCGCTGCTGCTGGCGGTGCCCCTCCCGGCAGCGGCCGCCGCGGGGGACCGGGGCGTCATCGGAGGTCAGCCGGTACGGGCCTCCGAGGCGCCCTGGGCGGTGGCCCTGGCGAGCCGCCAGCGGTTCGGAGCCGCGCGGTCGGGACAGTTCTGCGGCGGGGCGCTGGTGGGCAGCAGGACCGTCGTCACGGCGGCGCACTGTCTGAGCCGGGCGGTGCTCGGGGTGGACGTGAGCGAGGCGACGGACCTGAGGGTCATCGTCGGCCGCGACGATCTGCGCGGCGCGAGCGGGACCGAAGTGGGGCTGAAGGACACCTGGGTCAACCCCGATTTCAACGCCGTGACCAATGAGGGCGACGTCGCGGTGCTCACTCTGAAGAACCCGGTCGCGGCCGGTCGCGCGCTGCCCATGGCGCAGACCGACGACCCGAGATACCGCCCGGGCACCTCGGCCGCCGTCTACGGCTGGGGCGACACCTACGGCAATGGCGTCTACTCCAACGGCCTCCGCGCGGCAGGCGTGCTCGTCCTGGAGGACAGCCTGTGCGAACGGGTCTACCCGGGAAGCATCGAGGGGGTCTACCGGCGGGCGTCCATGCTGTGCGCAGGGCTCCCGGAGGGCGGCAGGGACGCCTGTCAGGGCGACAGCGGGGGACCGCTGGTGGCGGACGGGAGACTGATCGGGCTGGTCTCCTGGGGCAGTGGCTGTGCGCAGCCGGGCCGCCCAGGGGTGTACACGAGGGTCTCGGCGATCAGCGGACTGGTCGCCGCGCGCGAGCCGGGCACCGCAGGGGCGCAGCCGTCGCCGGACAGCCCCGGCCGGGGGCTCGCGGCCCCGGCGCGGACCGGCCCGGCGGCCACGGGGCCACCCCTGGGGTCGCGTAGGGCCCACGTCGCGGGGTGAGGGAGGGTGCCGGTCGGGGAGACCGGCGCTGTGAGGGTACGAGAGCGGGCGGCCTGCCCGGTGGGGCAGGCCGCCCGCGGCTGCCCGGCCCTGGACGGCCGGACCTCGCTCGTCGTCGGATGCGATGTGTCAGCGTTCCGCTGCGGACTCAGCGGCCCTCGTCGGACGCGGACGCCGGGGCGGCCGTGAGCCGCTCCGTCTCGTCCTGTATCTCCGCGGCGATCTTCTTGAGTTCTGGCTCGAACTTGCGGCCATGGTGGGCGCAGAAGAGCAGTTCACCGCCGCTCAGGAGCACGACGCGCAGGTAAGCCTGAGCGCCGCACCGGTCGCAGCGGTCAGCGGCCGTCAGCGGGCTCGCAGGGGTCAGAACAGTAGTCACGTCGCCTCTTCTCTAGCTCGACGAGCTGTCGTACCAGGGTCAACATCCAACCAGGCCGAAAACGTTCCCGCTCGCGGCTTTTCCTCGAAACTTCCTTCCGAGTGGGCCGGGTCTTGACGGTTGGCGGCGAATGAGCCGTATTGCGTGGGCCTACGGTTTCACGTCGCTGGGGCTTTCGTCCTCCCCGGCCGGCTTGCCGGGTTGTTCTTGAGGACGTGCCCGGAGCCTAAATGGTTCATGCCTCCAAGGGAACGTGATGTGCACGTCACTCCATCGAGCGATCGAACGTGTGAGCGACCCTGGACTAGCATGGGAGTTCTCATGGGTGGCGGCACAAAGGCTCTACCTGGCCTCGGTACCCTCTGAACGGCGACAGAGCCACCACTGTGCCCACACCCGGGCCAGAGAGAAATTCAGCGAGGAGCGAACCGCGTGACCGCCGATATGTCCGTGCCGTCCACTGCGTTGCTGACCGGGGCAGACCGGGACGGATCCAACTACACCGCGCGGCACCTGCTCGTCCTCGAAGGCCTGGAGGCCGTGCGCAAGCGCCCGGGCATGTACATCGGCTCCACCGACAGCCGTGGCCTGATGCACTGCCTGTGGGAGATCATCGACAATTCCGTCGACGAGGCCCTGGGCGGCTTCTGCGACCGCATCGAGGTGATCCTGCACGACGACGGCTCCGTGGAGGTCCGGGACAACGGCCGCGGCATCCCCGTCGACGTCGAGCCCAAGACGGGGCTCTCCGGCGTCGAGGTCGTGATGACCAAGCTGCATGCCGGCGGCAAGTTCGGCGGCGGCTCGTACGCCGCCTCCGGTGGTCTGCACGGAGTGGGCGCCTCCGTCGTCAACGCCCTCTCGGCGCGGCTCGACGTCGAGGTCGACCGCAGCAGCCGGACCCACTCGATCAGCTTCCGCCGCGGTGTCCCCGGCATCTTCACCGAGTCCGGCCCCGACGCGCCCTTCGACCCCGCCAACGGGCTCCTCAAGGGCAAGAAGATCCCCAAGACCCGCACCGGCACCCGTGTCCGCTACTGGGCGGACCGCCAGATCTTCCTCAAGGACGCCAAGCTCTCCCTGGAGACCCTCTACGGGCGCGCGCGTCAGACCGCCTTCCTTGTGCCCGGGCTGACCATCGTCGTCCGCGACGAGCGCGGCCTCGACGGGCAGGACGTCACCGAGGAGACGTTTCGCTACGACGGGGGCATCAGCGAGTTCTGCGAGTACCTCGCCCCGGACAAGGCCGTGTGCGACGTCCTCCGCCTGAGCGGCCAGGGCACGTTCAAGGAGACCGTGCCGGTCCTCGACGACCGCGGCCACATGACGCCCACCGAGGTCACCCGCGAGCTCGGCGTGGACATCGCGCTGCGCTGGGGCACCGGCTACGACACCACCGTCAAGTCCTTCGTCAACATCATCGCCACCCCCAAGGGCGGCACGCACGTGGCCGGATTCGAGCGCTCGGTCGCCAGGACCGTCAACGAGGTGCTGCGCTCGTCGAAGCTGCTGCGCGTGGCCGAGGACGACGTCGTCAAGGACGACGCCATGGAGGGCCTCACGGCGGTCGTGACCGTCCGGCTCGCCGAGCCGCAGTTCGAGGGGCAGACCAAGGAAGTGCTGGGCACCTCCGCCGCCTCGCGGATCGTGGCGAACGTGGTCGCCAAGGAGCTCAAGGCGTTCCTGTCCTCCACCAAGCGCGACAGCAAGCAGCAGGCGCGCGCCGTGCTGGAGAAGATCGTCGCCGCGGCCCGTACCCGCATCGCCGCCCGCCAGCACAAGGAGGCGCAGCGCCGGAAGACGGCCCTGGAGTCCTCCTCGCTCCCGGCCAAGCTCGCCGACTGCCGCAGCGACGACGTCGAGCGCAGCGAACTGTTCATCGTCGAGGGCGACTCCGCGCTCGGTACGGCGAAGCTGGCGCGGAACTCCGAGTTCCAGGCCCTGCTGCCGATCCGCGGCAAGATCCTCAACGTGCAGAAGTCGTCGGTCTCCGACATGCTCAAGAACGCCGAGTGCGGCGCGATCATCCAGGTCATAGGGGCGGGTTCGGGACGGACCTTCGACATCGACCAGGCCCGCTACGGCAAGGTGATCTTCCTCGCGGACGCCGATGTGGACGGCGCGCACATCCGCTGTCTGCTGCTGACGCTCTTCCAGCGCTACATGCGGCCCATGGTCGAGGAGGGCCGGGTCTTCTCGGCGGTGCCGCCGCTGCACCGGGTGGAGCTCGTCAACCCCAAGAAGGGCCAGGACAAGTACATCTACACCTACTCCGACAGCGAACTGCGCCAGACGCTGATGGAGCTGGAGCGCAAGAACATCCGCTACAAGGACAGCGTCCAGCGCTACAAGGGGCTCGGTGAGATGGACGCCGACCAGCTCGCGGAGACCACGATGGACCCGCGCCACCGCACGCTGCGACGGATCAACATCAGCGATCTGGAAGCCGCCGAGCGCGCCTTCGACCTGCTGATGGGCAACGAGGTCGCGCCGCGCAAGGAGTTCATCAGCAACTCGGCGGCCACGCTGGACCGTTCGAGCATCGACGTGTAGCGCCGACGGGCTCCGCCCTTGGGCCTGTCTCCACCCGCGGGTGGAGACAGGCCCTTTGCGGATCTCCACCCGGAGCCCACCCGTGCGCCGATCCGCGGCAGCGGGCCGGGTCCGTAGCGTCGGAGACGACATCGCACGTGCCCGTCGCCATCCGCACGTGCTCGCCGTCGCCCGCTGGAGGCTCCCCATGTCCGAGACCGTCGATGTCCTGGTGATCGTCGCGGTCCTCGCGCTGGTGCTCGCGCGCCAGTTCAGGCCGCAGAAGGTGACAGCGGACTCCCGGCGCTGGTGGCTGCTCCCGGCCGTGCTCCTCGTCGTGGCCGTGCGCGAGCCGGGGCTGCTCGACGCCGGGCATCCCACGGCCTCCGCGGCACTGCTGGCGGGCGGGGTGCTCGCGGGGCTCGTGACCGGCGCGGCCTGGGCCTGGAGCACCAGGGTCTGGGCGGACCGGTCCGGGGCGATATGGGCGCAGGGAGGCAGGGCGACGGCCGCGATATGGCTCGGCGGGGTGGCCCTGCGGCTCGGGCTGCACGGGCTGGGTGCGCTGGCCGGAGTCCACCAGGGAGGCCCGGCGACGATGCTGACCATGGCGGCGGCCCTGCTGGCCCGCAGCGGCGTCGTCTCCCTCAGGGCCCGGGGGCTGCGCCCGGCGTACCGTGTCACTGCCGGCGGCTGAGCCCGGGACCATGGCGGAGGAACTGCGCGTGCCGATGGAGGACTGGACGGCGTGGCCCGCCCGCGAGGCGCTCTCGCGGATCGGGGTGCCGCGCCGGCGGAAGGTGATGGCCTGGGCCGTGCGGCTCGGACTGATCGGTTTGGTCCTGTGGAACGCGCTGCGCGGGGGCTTCTTCCACGGCTGGGGACTGGCCGTCCTCGCCATCGGTTTCGGAGCCGGGGTGGCCGCGGTCTGGGCCTGCTATCGCACGACGCTGGCGATGCGGCTGTGGCCGTCGGTGGGGCTGCTGGGCGTGCTGTTGCTCATGGGCGTCGGCGCCGAGCTGGGCGGGGCGCGCGATCCGGCGGTGGCGCTGTGGTGCGTGTGCACGCTCGTCGCGATGGAGCGGCTTCCGCTGGCCTACGGGCTGGGGCTGTCGGCCCTGTCGATGGGGGCGTATGCGCTGGGGACCACGGATCCGCCGGCGCTGGCCGCCGGTATCGCGGTCGGACTGCCACTCGTGGGGTACGGGCTGCGGCTGGACGAGGAGGCGCGCGGGGCGGGGTTCCGGCTGCTGGCGCAGGAGCGCATGGCGCGGCGGGCGGAGGCGGAGTCGGCGGCCCTGGCCGAACGGGCCCGGATCGCCCGGGAGATCCACGATGTCCTCGCGCACAGCCTCTCGGCGCAGCTGGTGCATCTGGAGGCGGCACGGCTGTTGATCGAGAGGGACGCGGACCGGCAGCAGATCCTGGAGCGCGTGGTGGCGGCCCGGGGCATGGCCCGCGAAGGGCTGGCGGAGACCCGGCAGGCGCTGAGCGCGCTGCGGGGGGAGCTGACGGCAGTGGAGGACTTCCTGCGCGCGGCGGCCGCGTCGCAGGGAGCGCGACTGGAGGTGACGGGGGAGCCGCGGAGCCTGTCCGCGGAGGCCGGGCTCGCGGTGCGCAGGGTGGCGCAGGAAGCCCTGACCAATGTGCGCAAGCACGCGCCGGGTGCCCGGGTGGAGATGGGATTCACCTATCTGGAGCGAGAGGTGGAGCTGTGGATCCGGGACAGCGGGGCGCAGGCCGCGACGGGGGAGCTCGGGGCCTGCGGGGGCGGGTACGGTCTGCTCGGGATGCGGGAGCGCGCCGAGTTGCTGGGCGGCTCGCTGGAGGCCGGACCGGCCGGAGCTGAGCAGGAGGGTTTCGTGGTGCGTCTGAGGGTGCCCGCATGACGGATGAAGCACTCGGTGCGGGCATCGGACACGGAGCCGAGGAGCCGGAGAGCGGGTACGACGGCTCCGGCGCCCGGGCCGGTGGCGATGGCGGGGCCGGTGGCGGTGTCCGGCCCGATGACGGTGGCGGGGCCGGTGGTGGTGTCGGGGAGAGCGGTTCCGGGGGAGGAGGTGTGGCGCGGGTCGTGGTCGCCGACGACCAGACCGTGGTGCGCGACGGCATTGTCATGCTGCTGGGGCTGCTGCCGGGGATCGAGGTGGTGGGGGCGGCCGCCGATGGTGAGGAGGCGGTGCGGCTGGTCGCCGCCCATGCGCCCGACGTGGTGCTGATGGATCTGCGGATGCCGCGCTGCGACGGGGTGGAGGCCACCCGGCGCATCCGGTCCGAGTACCCGGGCACCCAGGTCGTGGTGCTCACCACCTACGCCGACGACGACTCGCTCTTTCCCGCGCTGCGGGCCGGGGCACGGGGGTATCTGACCAAGGACGCGGGAGCGGAGGAGATCGTCCGGGCGGTGCGGCATGTGATGTCGGGGGAGGCCGGGCTCTCGCCGAACGTCCAACGCCGCTTGCTGGAGCGGCTGTCGGCCTCCGCCGGGGCGGATGCCGCGGCGGAGGGGCCTGCCGCGCCCCCGGAGCTGCCGGACGGGCTGACGGCACGTGAGGCGGAGGTGCTGGGCCTGGTCGCGGAGGGGCTGTCGAACGGGGAGATCGCCCGTCGGCTGCATGTGAGCACGGCGACGGTCAAGACGCACATCAACAACCTCTTCGCGAAGACCGGGGTGCGTGACCGCGCCCAGGCGGTCCGGTATGCCTACCGGCACGGGCTCGCGGAGCCTCCGGGGCCCGCGCCCGGTCAGGGTCCCGTGATGCGGTGACGGGGTGACGGGGTGTCAGGGGCTGGGCGCACGGGCAGGATCGGCGCCAGGGCCCCGGGGGCGTTGTCGGGGTGGGGGGTCAGCCCGAGGCCCAGGTGTAGCGGTGTTCGGGGCGGCCCGTCGCGCCGTACCTGAGGGTGAGGCTGAGTCGGCCGGACTCCTCCAGCCGCTTGAGGTAGCGCTGGGCGGTGGAGCGGCTCAGGCCCGCGAGGGCCGCGACCTCGTGGGCGGACAGCGGGCGGGCCGCGTCGGTGAGGACGCGGCGGATGAGTTCGGCGGTCGGGGCGGAGTGGCCCTTGGGCAGGGGGGTGTCGGCGGCGGTGCGCAGGGTGCCGAAGATCCGGTCGACCTGGTCCTGTTCGGCCACGACGGCGTCGTCGAGGGTGCGGCGCAGCCGCGCGTACGCCTCCAGCTTCCCGCGCAGGGCGGGGAAGGTGAAGGGTTTGACGAGGTACTGCAGGGCGCCGTGGCGCATCGCGGCCTGCACGGTGGCGACATCGCGGGAGGCGGTGACCATGATGATGTCGGTGGGGTGGCCGCGCTGGCGCAGCCGGCGGACCAGGGACAGCCCGTTCTCGTCCGGCAGGAAGTGGTCCAGCAGCAGCAGTTCGATACCGCCGGCCTCCACGGCCGCCAGGGCTTCGGCCGCCGTACGGGCCGTGGCGGCGACGTGGAAGCCGGGGACGCGCGCGACGTACGCGGCGTTGATCCCGGCGACACGGAAGTCGTCGTCGACGACCAGGACCTCGATCATCACTTCACCTCTTCGCGTGGGCGCAGCGCTTCGGGCAGTTCGACGGTGAACACGGCACCGCCGTCCTGTCGTTGGTCTGCCCGCGCCGAGCCGCCGTAGCGTTCGGCCAGCCCTCGTACGAGGCTGAGGCCGAGGCCGCGGCGGCGGTGCGGGGAGGGCGGTTTGGTGGACCAGCCGTCGTCGAAGACCCGCTCGCGGGCCGCCGGGGGCACCCCCGGCCCGTTGTCGGCCACGCGCAGCACGACCGTGGAGCCCTCCGCCCGCAGCTCCACTTCCACGAAGGCCCCCTCGGCTGCGGGCGGGCCGCCGGCCGAACCCCCGGCGGCGTCCAGGGCGTTGTCGACGAGATTGCCGAGCACGGTGACCAGGTCGCGGGGGTCGGCCACGCGGTCGGGCAGCGCGGTCGCCGGGCTCACCCGCAGCGCCACGCCGCGCTCCGCCGCGACCGCGCTCTTGCCCACCAGCAGGGCGCCGACCACGGGGTCGTGCACCCGCCCGGTGACCTGCTCGGCGGTGGCGCGGTGGGCGCCGGTCACCTCGGTGAGGAACGCGGACGCCTCGTCGTACAGGCCGAGTTCCAGCAGCCCCAGGAGGGTGTGCAGCCGGTTGGCGTGCTCGTGGTCCTGGGCGCGCAGGGCGTCGGTCAGTCCCCGGGTGCCGTCCAGTTCCCGGCGCAGCTGCTCCAGTTCGGTCCGGTCGCGCAGGGTGGCCACGGTGCCGCCGTCGGCGGTGTCCCTCCGGTTGACGACCAGGACCCGCCCGTCGCGGACGGTCAGCAGATCGGCGCCCGTGACGCGTCCGGTGAGGATGTCGGCGGTACGGCCGGGCGGCAGCACGCGGTGCAGAGGGGCTCCGACGGTCTGCGGCCCGAGCCCGAGCAGCCGCTGGGCCGCGTCGTTGACGAGGCGTATCCGGCCGTGCCGGTCGAGCGCCACCACTCCCTCCCGGATGCCGTGCAGCATGGCCTCGCGCTCGTCGAGGAGGGCGGAGATCTCGGTGAGCGCGATGCCGTGGGTGCGCCTGCGCAGCCGCCGGGAGACGGCGTACGCCGCCAGCGCGCCCACGCCGAGCGCGGCCCCCGCGTACAGCAGGATGCCGGGCACGGCGTGCAGCAGCAGGGCACGCACGCTGCCGTACGCGATACCGACCGACACGGCGCCGGCGACCGTGCCGTCGGTATCGCGCAGGGGCACCTTGCCGCGGGCCGAACGGCCCAGGGTGCCGTGGTCGATGCCCGTCCACTCACGGCCCGCGAGGACGTCCCCCGGCTCGGTGCTGACGTGTTCGCCGACGCGCGCGGCGACGGTGTGCGAGTAGCGGATGCCCCGGGTGTCGACGACCACGACGTAACTGGCGCCGGTGGCCCGCCTGATGCGCTCCGCCTCGGCCTGCACCGGCCCCGCGGGGTCCGGCGGCCCGGACCGCAGTGCGCCCGCCAGGCCGGGGCGGGCCGCGACGGTCTGGGCGATGGCCAGCGCCCGGCGCTCGGCCTGCTGGTCCAGCTGCGCGCCGAGAGGCGCGAGGAACAGGCCGGTGGTGAGCAGGCTGACGCCGGTGGTGATCATCAGCTGGACGAGCAGGACCTGCGCGGAGACGCGGCGGGGCCACCGGGGGCGCATGTATCGGTCCCTTTCCTCTCGTCACCCGGCCGCCCGGTGGCAGCGGGCACCGCCGGGCAGCCGTCCGTTCCGGCGGCGTGACCGGCACGTTCGCACCCAGAACGTATGCCGGACGGTGTGCCCCGGCCCAGCCCTGTGGCCCATTCGTTTCCCAACGGGCTTCCGGTCGAGGCACGATGACGGTGCCGGTCACAAGGCCCGTCCGCGAGTGAGCACAACGAGCAGAACGGGATCTGTGCGCCGAAGCGGCACAGTGCGCACAAGCCTGTCCGCGCCCGGCGCCCCCGGCCTAGCCTCCAGCACCGGCCGCCCCGCCCGGGACCGCGGGACCGCGCGGCCGCGCACAGGAGGCAGCACCGATGGACAGCACCAGCGGCACCACACCACCCCACGACGACAGCAAACCTGACGGCCGGGACCACGCCGGCCGTACCCCGGCCCGTACCCGTACCGGAACCGGCAGCGGCGCCCCGCCGGGCACCGCGCCGGCCGTCGAACTGCGCGGCGCGAGCAAGGTCTTCCGCACCCCCTCGGGCGCGGCGCACACCGCCGTGCGCGACCTCGACCTCACCGTCGCGCAGGGCGAGTTCGTGGCGGTCGTCGGCCCGACGGGCTGCGGGAAGTCCACGACACTCACCCTGGTCAGCGGCCTGGAGGAACCGACCGAGGGGGAGGTGCTGGTCGGCGGCGAGCCCGTCACGGGGATCCGGCCGGACGTCGGCTTCGTCTTCCAGCAGGACGCCGTCTTCCCCTGGCGCACGGTGCTCTCCAACGTCGCGGCCGGCCCCCGCTTCCGGGGCGTGCCGAAGGACCGGGCGCGGCAGCGGGCCCGCGACTGGCTCGGCCGCGTCGGGCTCGCCGCCTTCGCCGACCGCTATCCGCACCAGCTCTCCGGCGGGCAGCGCAAACGCGTCGCCCTGGCCCAGACCTTCGTGAACGACCCGGCGATCCTGCTCATGGACGAGCCGTTCTCCGCGCTCGACGTGCAGACCCGGGCCTTGATGTCGGACGAGCTCCTGGACCTGTGGGGCGGCTCCCGGCCCGACGCCGCGGCCGCCTCCGTCGTCTTCGTCACCCACGACCTGGAGGAGGCCATCGCCCTGGCCGACAAGGTCGTGGTGATGACCGCCGGGCCCGCCACCGTCAAGGCGGTCTTCCCCGTCCGCCTGCCCCGGCCGCGCAAGGTCGAATCCGTGCGCCTGGAGCCGGAGTTCGTCGAGATCCACCGGGAGATCTGGGCCTCGCTCGGGGAAGAGGTCCGCATCACCCGCGAGAGGGGTGCCCGCAGTGACCACTGACTCCCTGCCCGCCGCCGCGGCCCCGCAGTACGGCCCCGGCGACCGTACCCGGGCCAGGGCCCGCGCCGCCCGCAAGCGCCGCCTGCTGGTGCTGCTCGCCCGGGTACTGCTGCTCGCCGCGGTGCTCGGCGCCTGGGAGGCCCTGGCCCGCGCCGCGGTGATCGATCCCTTCAACTTCTCGATGCCGTCGCGGATCTGGGAGCAGATCGCGCAGTGGACCGCGCACGGCACCGCCCAGGGCTCGCTCGGCGAACAGATCGGATACACCCTCTGCGAGGCGCTGTTCGGCTGGGTCGCCGGCGTGGCCGCCGGGGTGCTGCTGGGCATCGCGCTGGGCCGCATCGGCTTCCTCGCCGACGTCCTCGGCCCGTACATCAAGGTCCTCAACGCGCTGCCGCGCATCGTCCTCGCCCCGGTCTTCCTGATCTGGTTCGGGCTGGGTCCGGCCTCCAAGGTCGCCTCG
This sequence comes from Streptomyces gamaensis, assembly GCF_042656465.1. Taxonomy (NCBI): domain Bacteria; kingdom Bacillati; phylum Actinomycetota; class Actinomycetes; order Kitasatosporales; family Streptomycetaceae; genus Streptomyces; species Streptomyces gamaensis. Next base: position 72,035 of record NZ_JBHSPB010000019.1, on the reverse strand, counting down.
GCCGTGGTGCTGGTCTTCTTCCCGGTCTTCTTCAACGCCTTCCAGGGCGCCCGCGAAGTGGACCGCAACCTCGTCGCCAACGCCCGCATCCTGGGCGCGAGCAACCGCCGGGTGACGCTCCAGGTCGTCATCCCCTCCGCGACCTCGTGGATCTTCACCAGCCTGCACGTCAGCTTCGGCTTCGCGCTCATCGGCGCCATCGTCGGCGAGTACCTCGGCGCGACCAAGGGCATCGGGCTGCTCGTCGCCACCTCGCAGGGCACCTTCAACGCGGCGGGCGTGTACGCCGCGATGGCCGTCCTCGCCGTCGTCGCGCTGCTCGCGGAGGGGCTGCTGACCTTCGCCGAACGGCGGCTCTTCCGGTGGAGGCCGACAGAAACGGGCACCCGCCGCTGACAGTTCCGGACCGCGACACGGGAGCGCAGGAGCAACCGATGCGTATCTTCAGCAAGTTCACCAGGACCCGGGCCGCGGCCGTCGCCGCCGTGCTGTGCCTCGCGCTCGCCGGCTGCGCCGACGAGGTCTCGCACAGCGGCGTGGGCGGCGGCCGGGCCGCCGGCGGGAAGACCGTCAAGATCATGGTCGGCGGCCTGGACAAGGTCATCTATCTGCCCGCGGTGCTCACCCAGCGCCTCGGCTTCTTCCAGCAGGAGGGCGTCGACGTCGAGCTGTCGACCGAACCCGCCGGCGTGCAGGCCACCACGTCCCTGCTCTCCGGCGACGTCCAGGGCGTCGTCGGCTTCTACGACCACACCCTCGACCTCCAGGCGAAGGGCAAGAACGTGGAGTCCGTCGTCCAGCTCGCCCGGACGCCGGGGGAGGTGGAGATCGTCTCGAAGAAGGCCGCGTCCGCGGTGACGTCGCCGAAGGACTTCAAGGGCAGGAAGCTCGGGGTCACCGGACTCGGCTCGTCCACCGACTTCCTGACGAAGTATCTGGCCGTCAGGAACGGCGTGCCCGTCGGCGAGTTCACCCCGGTCGCCGTCGGCGCGGGCCAGACCTTCGTCTCCGCCCTCCAGCAGGGTTCCATCGACGCCGGCATGACCACCGACCCGACCGTCGCGCAGATCCTCGCCAAGGACGCGGGCACGGTGCTCGTCGACCTGCGCACCCCCGAGGGCTCCCGCGCCGCGCTCGGCGGGCTGTATCCCGCGTCGAGCCTGTACATGAACACCGCTTGGGCCGACAGCCACAAGGAGACCGTGCAGAAGCTCGCCAACGCCTTCGTCCGCACCCTGAAATGGATGGCGTCCCACAGCCCGCAGGAGATCGCGGACAGGATGCCCGCCGACTACGCCCAGGGCGGCAGGGAACTGTACGTCCGCGCCATCCGGGACACGCTGCCGATGTTCACCGACGACGGGGTGATGCCGCCGGACGGGCCCAGGACCGTCCACGAGGTCCTCAAGGCGTTCAGCCCGAACCTGCGCGGCGCGACGGTGGACCTGGAACGCACCTACACCACCGAGTTCGTCAAACAGGCGAAGTGACGGGCGTCAGCGCAGCGCGGAGACGGACACGACGTCCATCCGGGCCGGGGAGACCGGGGCCCGCCCGCAGCTCTCGGGGCGGGGCGGCGACGTGGCGCCCTGGGCGACGGCCACCCGCCAGGCCCTGCCGTCGGTGTGCGTGACGGTCACCGACCAGCGCCCGTCACCGACGGCCTCGGCGTCCGGCACGTCGAGGGCGTCCGCGCCCTCCTCGCCGGTCAGCTCCCGCACCGCCAGCTCCGCGGCCTGGCCGGGCCGTTCCCACGCCGAGCGGCCCCGGCAGCCGGCCGTGACGATCCGCCCGTCGCGCACCGCTTCGAGGACGTCCTTGACGCCGTGCGCGGTGACCCGCCCGTACGCGTAGCCGTACGGCAGCACGAACAGCGTCGGCGCGAAGCGGTGGCCCCCGATGTGCGTGACCTCCCAGGCCCCGACGGCGCCGGACGCGGCGAGCTCGGCCGCGAGAGGCCGGCCGAGCAGGGCGCAGCAGCGGTCCCGCTTGCCATTGGTGCACACGAACACCAGCGGATCCCCCTCGTAGGGCTCCCACAGCCCGCCGTGCTCTCCCGCCCCGAGCGCCGCGAAGTCCAGCCCGGCCAGGTCCGCGGGGTCGACGAGGGCCGTACGGACCCAGGAGCGGCCCGGCGCGGTGTGCGCGGCGAACACCCGGTGCGCGGCGGGCCGGTGGCAGTCCGCGTGCCGTCCCGGCCGGCGGATCAGCGCGACACGCACCCCGGTCCCCTCGGCGGCAGCCTCCAGGGCACGGCCGACCCCGGGGTCGAGGTGGCTCTCGGTGAGGGCCTTCGCCCCCCACGGCCCCGGCTGCTCGACCAGCAGCCACGTCGGGGCGGCGGCGGCCGTGCCGGCCAGGGGCTCGGACAGACGTCGGGAGGCTGTCGCACACGTGCTCACAAAGGCAAGGCTAACCTGCGGGACGCGTCGTGGATCTCCGGGACGCCCGGCCGGGGCGGGTGTCCTCGGGGGCCCCGGCCCCGCCGGGCCCTCCCGCCGCGCCCCTATCCTGGAGCGGGCGGGGCCGAAGATCGTTCGCCGGTGGTCCGCCGGGCCGGTCCGTTCCCGTCGCAGCCCGTCCCCGCCGCGTACGACACCCGAGGAGGCACCCCCGTGAGCCAGCCGGAGGCGACCACCCGCAGCGCCCGGACGTCCAGGAAGCAGATCCCGGTGGTCGTGCTCGCCGGTTTCCTCGGCTCGGGGAAGACCACGCTGCTCAACCATCTGCTCGGCAATAGCGCGGGCACCCGGATCGGCGCGGTCGTCAACGACTTCGGCAGCATCGAGATCGACGCGATGGCCGTGGCCGGGCAGGTGGACTCCATGGTCTCGCTCGGCAACGGCTGCATGTGCTGCGCCGTCGACGCCAGTGAACTCGACGAGTACCTCGACCGGTTGGCCCGGCCGGCCGCGCGGATGGACGTCATCGTCATCGAGGCGAGCGGCCTCGCCGAGCCCGAGACGCTCATCCGCATGATCCTCTCCAGCGAGAACCGGCACATCGTCTACGGCGGACTGACCGAGGTCGTCGACGCGGCGGAGTTCACCGCCACGCGCGCCCGCCACCCCGAGCTGGACCGGCACATACGCGTCGCCGACCTCGTCGTGCTCAACAAGACCGACCGGGCCGGCGAGGCCGCGCTGGAGGCCGTCGCGGACACGGTCGCCGCCCTCGCCCCGGGCACCCCCGTCGTCCACGCCGAGCACGGGCGCGTCGACCCGGAGCTGCTCTTCGACCGCGCCGCGCGCGAGGAGCGGCACGAAGCCGTACGCCAGCTGTCCTTCGAGGACCTCCGCGCCGACGAGCACACGTGCGAGGGCGGCGGGGCGTGCGGTCACGGAGCGTGCGACGGACGGCATCTGCACGCCGCCTACGAGAGCGTCGAGTTCACCTCCGACGTCCCCCTGCACCCGCGCCGGCTGATGGACTTCCTCGACGACCGGCCCGAGGGCCTCTACCGCATCAAGGGCTTCGTGCACTTCGCGGCCGAGGGGCACCGCCAGAAGTACACGCTGCACGCGGTGGGCCGCTTCCTGCGCTTCTACCCCTCGCCGTGGGCGCGCTCCGAGCCGCGCCGCACCCGACTGGTCATGATCGGCAGCGGCGTCGACGCCGACGCCCTGCGCAAGGGACTCGACGCCTGCCGGGAGGAGACCCCGCAGGACGCCCACACCATGTGGGGCGTCCTGCGCTACGCCCAGGGCTGACGCTGCGCACAGGGCTGGTCAACGCCCCGTACGGACCCCGCCGGCGGCACGCGGCACCGGCCGCGCGCCACCGCCCGTACCGCCGCTCACACCGGCCCGGCGACGACCGCCACCGGCTTCGTCAGCGGGGTGCCCGAGCCGTCGCGGCGCGGGTCGGGCTCGGGGAGCTCCGCCGGGGAGCCGTTCGCCTGCGCCGCGCGCGCCGGGGCGGCACCCGCCCAGGCGACCACCAGGCAGTCCTCGCCCTTGAGGAAGCGCTGACAGCGCACACCGCCGGTCGCCCGCCCCTTGCGCGGGAACTGGTCGAACGGCGTGAGCTTCGCCGTCGTCTCCGAGGCCCCCAGCAGCGTGCCCGCCGCGCCCGCGACCGTGAACACCACGGCGTCCGCCGCCGGGTCGACGGCCGTGAAGGAGATCACCTTCGCGCCCGCCGAGAGCTTGATGCCCGCCATGCCGCCCGCCGGGCGGCCCTGCGGCCGCACCTGACCCGACGGGTAGCGCAGCAGCTGCGCGTCGTCGGTGATGAAGACCAGGTCCTCCTCGCCCGTGCGCAACTCCACCGCGCCGACGATGCGGTCGCCCTCCTTGAGGGTGATGACCTCCAACTCGTCCTTGTTCGCCGGGTAGTCCGGGACCACGCGCTTGACCACGCCCTGCTCCGTGCCGAGCGCGAGGCCCGGCGAGGACTCGTCCAGCGTCGTCAGGCACACCAGCCGCTCGTCCTCCTCCAGCGGCAGGAACTCCGTGACCGGTGCCCCGCCCGCGAGGCTGGGCGGCCCCGCCGTCTCCGGCAGCTGCGGCAGATCGATCACCGGCAGCCGCAGCAGCCGGCCGCTCGACGTCACCGCGCCCACCTTGCCGCGTGCCGTCGCCGGCACCGCCGAGACGACCACGTCGTGCTTGACGCGCCTGGCGCCGCCCTCGTCCGCCGACGGCTCCGCGGAGGCCGTACGGGCCAGCAGCCCGGTGGAGGACAGCAGCACCCGGCACGGGTCGTCCGCGACCTGGAGCGGCACCGCGGCCACCGGCGCGCCCGCGGACTCCAGCAGCACCGTGCGCCGCTCGGTGCCGAACTTCTTGGCCACCTCGGCCAGTTCACCGGAGACGACCTTGCGCAGCTCCGCGTCCGAGTCCAGGATCTCCGTCAGCCGCTCGATCTCCGCGGTGAGCCTGTCGCGCTCCGCCTCCAGCTCGATCCGGTCGAGCTTCGTCAGCCGGCGCAGCGGGGTGTCCAGGATGTACTGGGTCTGCACCTCCGAGAGCGAGAAGCGCTCCATGAGGGACGCCTTCGCCTGCGCCGCGTCCTCACTCGATCGAATGATTCTGATGACCTCGTCGATGTCGAGGAGCGCCACCAGCAGGCCCTCGACCAGGTGCAGCCGGTCGCGCCGCTTGCGGCGCCGGAACTCGCTGCGCCGGCGCACCACGTCGAAGCGGTGGTCGACATAGACCTCCAGCAGCTCCTTGAGCCCCAGCGTCAGCGGCTGCCCGTCGACCAGCGCCACATTGTTGATGCCGAAGGACTCCTCCATCGGCGTCAGCTTGTACAGCTGCTCCAGCACGGCCTCGGGGTTGAAGCCGTTCTTGACCTCGATGACCAGACGCAGACCGTGGGCGCGGTCGGTGAGGTCCTTCACATCGGCGATACCCTGCAGCTTCTTCGAGCCGACCAGGTCCTTGATCTTGGAGACGACCTTCTCCGGACCGACGGTGAAGGGCAGTTCGGTGACGACCAGGCCCTTGCGGCGGGCCGTGACGTCCTCCACGGAGACCGTCGCGCGGATCCTGAAGGTGCCCCGGCCGGTCTCGTAGGCGTCGCGGATGCCGCCGAGCCCCACGATGCGGCCGCCCGTCGGCAGATCCGGGCCCGGCACGTACTTCATCAGCGTGTCGAGATCCGCGCCCGGGTGCCGGATCAGGTGCCGGGCGGCCGCGATCACCTCGCCCAGGTTGTGCGGCGGCATGTTCGTCGCCATGCCGACCGCGATGCCCGACGAGCCGTTGACGAGCAGATTCGGATAGGCGGCCGGCAGGGCCACCGGCTCCTGCTCGCTGCCGTCGTAGTTGGGCGCGAAGTCGACGGTGTCCTCGTCGATGGACTCCGTCATCAGCGACGTCGCCGCCGCCATCCGGGCCTCGGTGTAGCGCATGGCCGCGGGCGGGTCGTCATTGCCCAGGGAGCCGAAGTTGCCGTGCCCGTCGACCAGGGGGACCCGCATCGAGAAGGGCTGCGCCATGCGCACCAGCGCGTCGTAGATCGAGGCGTCACCGTGCGGGTGGAGCTTGCCCATCACCTCGCCGACGACCCGGGCGCACTTCACATAGCCCCGGTCGGGCCGCAGGCCCATCTCGTTCATCTGGTAGAGGATGCGGCGGTGCACCGGCTTCAGGCCGTCCCGCGCGTCCGGCAGGGCGCGGGAATAGATGACCGAGTAGGCGTACTGGAGGTAGGAGCCCTGCATCTCGTCGACGACGTCGATGTCGAGGATGCGCTCCTCGAAGTTGTCCGGCGGCGGGGTCTTCGTGCTGCGGCGGGCCATCGCGGCTGCGGCTCCATTCGATTGCCTGAGGCGTGGGACTGACGCGGACCATTGTGGACCGCGGCACCGACAACGCCGACCGCGACCCGTCCGTAACTCCGCCGCGGGAACTTCGCCACAGCCCGGCGCGCTTGCATACAGTGACAGGACTCGTCCCCGGCGCGAGTCGCCCCGAACGAGCGCGAGACCACCCGAAGAACGAAGGGACGCACATGCCCATGGGTCACACGGCCACGCAACAGGCCGTCTCCGGCGGCCTGACAGCGACCGAGCACCGCCTGGCCAACGGCCTGCGGGTGGTGCTCTCCGAAGACCACCTGACCCCGGTCGCCGCCGTCTGCCTGTGGTACGACGTCGGCTCGCGCCACGAGGTCAAGGGGCGTACCGGCCTGGCCCACCTCTTCGAGCACCTGATGTTCCAGGGCTCGGCACAGGTCAAGGGCAACGGCCACTTCGAACTGGTGCAGGGCGCCGGCGGTTCGCTCAACGGCACCACCAGCTTCGAGCGCACCAACTACTTCGAGACCATGCCCGCCCACCAGCTGGAGCTCGCCCTGTGGCTGGAGGCGGACCGCATGGGCTCGCTGCTCGCGGCCCTCGACGAGGAGTCGCTGGAGAACCAGCGGGACGTGGTGAAGAACGAGCGCCGCCAGCGCTACGACAACGTCCCCTACGGCACGGCCTTCGAGAAGCTCACGGCCATGGCCTTCCCCGACGGCCACCCCTACCACCACACGCCCATCGGCTCCATGGCCGACCTGGACGCCGCCTCCCTGGAGGACGCGCGCGCCTTCTTCCGCACCTACTACGCGCCGAACAACGCCGTCCTCACGGTCGTCGGCGACATCGACCCCGAGCAGACCCTCGCCTGGATCGAGAAGTACTTCGGGACCATCCCCGCGCACGACGGCAAGCAGCCCCCGCGCGACGGCCGGCTCCCCGAGGCCATCGGCGAGGAACTGCGCGAGGTCGTCCGCGAGGAGGTCCCCTCGCGCGCCCTGATGTCCGCCTACCGCCTCCCGCACGACGGCACCCGCGAGGCCGACGCCGCCGACCTCGCCCTGACCGTCCTCGGCGGCGGCGAGTCCTCCCGGCTGCACAACCGCCTGGTGCGCCGCGACCGCAGCGCCGTCGCCGCCGGCTTCGGGCTGCTGCGGCTGGCCGGCGCCCCCTCGCTCGGCTGGCTGGACGTCAAGACGTCCGCCGGCGTGGAGGTCTCCGCGATCGAGGCCGCCGTCGACGAGGAGCTGGCCCGCTTCGCCGCCGAGGGCCCGACCGCCGAGGAGATGGAGCGCGCCCAGGCCCAGCTGGAGCGCGAGTGGCTGGACCGCCTCGCCACCGTCAGCGGCCGCGCCGACGAACTGTGCCGCTACGCCGTCCTGTTCGGCGACCCGCAGCTGGCCCTGACCGCCGTCCAGCGCGTCCTGGACATCACCCCGCAGGAAGTGCAGGCCGTCGCCCAGGCCCGGCTGCACCCCCGCAACCGCGCGGTGCTGGTGTACGAACCCGTCACCTCCGAGACCGCCGAAACCCCCGCCCAGGAAGCCCAGCACGAGGAGACGGACCGGTGAGCGACACCGCCGCCGCGGGCACCCAGATGCCCACGATGACCTTCCACCCCCGGCCGCGCCCCGGCGCCCCCACCCCCTGGGCCTTCCCGGCCCCCGAGCGGGGCGCGCTGCCCAACGGGCTGACCGTGCTGCGCTGCCACCGCCCCGGCCAGCAGGTCGTGGCCGTCGAGGTCCATCTGCAGGCACCGCTCGACGCCGAGCCCGACGGCCTCGACGGCGTGGCCACGATCATGGCGCGTGCCCTGTCGGAGGGCACCGACAAGCACACGGCCGAGGAGTTCGCCGCCGAGCTGGAGCGCTGCGGCGCCACCCTCGACGCGCACGCCGACCACCCGGGCGTGCGGCTGTCCCTGGAGGTGCCCGCCTCCCGGCTGGCCAAGGCCCTCGGCCTGGTCGCCGACGCCCTGCGCGCCCCCGCCTTCGCCGACAGCGAGGTCGAGCGCCTGGTCCGCAACCGGCTGGACGAGATCCCGCACGAGCTGGCCAACCCCGCCCGGCGCGCCGCCATGGCGCTGTCCAAGGAGCTCTTCCCGGCCGGCTCGCGCATGTCCCGCCCCCGGCAGGGCACCCAGGAGACCGTCGAGGCCATCGACGCCGCCGCCGTCCGCGCCTTCTACGAGGCGCACGTACGGCCCGCGGCCGCGACCGTCGTTGTCGTCGGCGACTTCACCGGCGTCGACCTGGACGGGGCGCTCGCCGACTCCCTCGGCGCCTGGACCGGCGGCGCCCACGAGCCCCGCCCGGTGCCCCCGGTCACCGCCGACGACCGGGGCCGCGTCGTCATCGTCGACCGGCCCGGCGCCGTGCAGACCCAGCTGCTCATCGGCCGCGTCGGCCCCGACCGGCACGACGCGGTCTGGCCCGCCCAGGTGCTGGGCACCTACTGCCTCGGCGGCACCCTCACCTCCCGCCTGGACCGCGTCCTGCGCGAGGAGAAGGGCTACACCTACGGCGTGCGGGCCTTCGGCCAGGTGCTGCTCTCCGGGCCCGGGGGACGGCCCGGCGCGGCCATGCTCGCCATCAGCGGCTCCGTGGACACCGAGTCCACCGGCCCGGCCCTGGACGACCTGTGGACGGTGCTGCGCACCCTGGCCGCCGAGGGCCTGACCGACGCCGAGCGCGACGTCGCCGTGCAGAACCTCGTCGGTGTCGCGCCGCTCAAGTACGAGACGGCGGCGGCCGTCGCGGGCACGCTCGCCGACCAGGTCGAGCAGCACCTGCCGGACGACTTCCAGGCCGGTCTGTACGAGCGGCTCGCGGCGACCGGCACCGTGGAGGCGACCGCCGCCGCGGTCAGCGCCTTCCCGGTCGACCGGCTCGTGACGGTGCTCGTCGGCGACGCCGCGCGGATCGCGGAGCCGGTCCGGGCGCTCGGCATCGGCGACGTGTCGGTCGTCGTCAGCGGCTGACCGGTTTTCAGCCACGCGCGACGCGGCGGGAAGCCGGGAGGGAGGCACGCGAGGGCAAGCGCCCCGCGTGCCTCCCTTATGTCCGTTTCGCTGGAGAGGTTGCAGTCCCGCACTGTGGCGTGCGCCACAAAACCCGACTTCTGTTTGTGGTTCGAAACTGGCGCCGTCTAGCGTCTGGGTGGCTGTCCGTCAGGTGCGAGCCGCATCCGCGGCCCGGGCAGTCATCGCCGAGTCCCCGTACGGCGCGAGCCAGGGGAGCCGGGGACCCGCCCTTCTCGTGGCGCGTGCGTCGCGAGAGGTTCCCTGGGGTGAATCGGGGCCCTCTGCGAGGAGGGGCCCGTAGGAGACCTTCCTGCTCCGAACCCGTCAGCTAACCCGGTAGGCGAGAAGGAAGGAAAGGACCAGCCGTACCCATGGCGTTCACCCGTGCCACCGGGAAACACCGTCGTCCGAAGGGCGCCGTGCGCGCCGGAGCGCAGCTGGCGGGCGTCGCGACCCTGACGGCCGGAGGGGTTGTCGCGGGCTTCGCGGCCCCCGCCCTCGCCGCCACCGACGACGTCCCGCACCCCGAGGACACGGGGCTGACCCAGGCCGTCGTCATCGCCGACGACATCGCCGACCGCATCAGCGAGCAGGCCGACGTGCAGCGCAGCGCCGCCGTCGAGGCCGAGGCGCGACTGCGGGCCGAGGCCGAGGCCAAGCAGCGGGCCGCCGAGGTCAAGAAGGCCGCGGACGAGGCCGCGCGCAAGGCGGAGGCCGAGCGCGCCGAGAAGGCGCGTGCCGCCCGCGAGGCCGAGCGCAAGCGCCTGAACACCTTCGTCTCGCCGGTCGACGGCTCGTACGTCTCGACCTCATACAAGGCGAGCAGTGGCCTGTGGTCCTCCGGCAGCCACACCGGCGTCGACTTCCACGCCGAGTCCGGCACCGTCGTGCACGCGGTGGGCCTGGGCACCGTCGTGGAGGCCGGCTGGGGCGGCGCGTACGGCAACAACGTCGTCATCAAGATGATCGACGGCACCTACACCCAGTACGGCCACCTGTCGTCCATATCCGTCTCCGTCGGCCAGAGCGTCACTCCCGGCCAGCAGATCGGCCTGTCCGGCGACACCGGCAACGTCACCGGCCCGCACCTGCACTTCGAGGCCCGTACGGCCGCCACGTACGGCTCCGACATCGACCCGGTCGCCTATCTGCGCGGCCACGGCGTGGACCTCTGACGTCCGCCGTGCCGCGGTGACGCGACGGCCCGTCCTGGCCAAAACCAGTCGTCCGTCCCCCGGGCACCATCGGAAATCGCGGGTGTCTGCAATAGAGTCGCTGAACAGGTGTCAAGCGGCCGCGTCGCGCGGTCCATTGCGGAGGTACACCCATGCGGGGCCGTACGTGAGCGGCGAGGGCGAGGCGGTGCGGGACGGCCGCCGGATCTCCACCCACGCCGTGTGCACCGCGATCCGTGACGACATCGTCTCCGGCACCTTCCCGCCGGGCAGCCGGCTCACCGAGGAACTGCTGGCCCGCCGCTACGGCGTCTCCCGCGTGCCCGTGCGCGAGGCGCTGCGCACCCTCGCCTCCGAGGGCTTCGTCACCACCCGCCGGCACGCGGGTGCCGCCGTCGCCGAGCCCACCGAGCAGGAGGCGGCCGATCTGCTGGAGGTACGGGCCCTGCTGGAGCCGCTGGGCGCGGCACGGGCCGCCCAGCGCCGCACCGAGGCCCATCTGAAGGTGCTGCGCGGACTGGTCAGGCTCGGCCAGGAGCGGGCCCGCGGCGGACGCGCGGGTGAACTGCGGCCGCTGGGCGACTGGTTCGACGAGACGCTGGCCCAGGCGTCCGGCAGCCCCAGCCTCGCGGCCCTGCTCACCCAGCTCCGGCTGAAGATCGCCTGGGTGTACGTGCCGGAGCCGCCCGCCCGGCCCGTGGAGATCTGGGAGACCTGCGCCGCCCTCGTGGACGCCGTCGCCCGCGGTGACGCCGAACGGGCCCGCGCCCTGGCGGCCGCCCGCGCGGACCGGGCGCCGGGGGAGTACCGGCTGCGCAGCCGGGCCGCCGCGGCTCCTGCGCCTCCCGCGCGACGGGCGCAGCCGAAGGCGGCCGGGGACGCGCTGATCGCGGGGTCGTGAGGACCGGGCGGCGCATGGACGCGCCGGGCTTCGCCCAGGGCGCAATGCCGGAGAACGACGGGAAACGCCGGGGGCGACGGGGCGCACAGCCCTGTCGGGAACGCACAACGGGGCCGCAGTGGCTCCTGTCCGGCCACCGCGGCCCCGCCGCGTACGTGAGAACCGTGGTTCAGACGGTCTCCGGGAGCTCCTCAAGGCCCTCGGCGACGAGCTTCGCCAGACGGTCCAGAGCGGCCTCGGCGCCCTCGGCGTCGGAGGCGAGGACGATCTCCTCGCCGCCCTGGGCACCCAGGCCCAGCACGGCCAGCATGGACGCGGCGTTGACGGGGCTGCCCCCGGCCTTCGCGATCGTCATGGGGATGCCCGCGGCGCTGGCCGCACGGACGAAGATCGACGCGGGACGCGCGTGCAGGCCCTCGGCCCAGCCGACGTTGACGCGGCGCTCAGCCATTGTGTTGCCCTCTCACGTAGTCGAGTACTTGTCTAGACCATTCTTGCACGGGGGCCGCGGTGCTCCGACTCCGTGTTCGAAGCCCTCCCGGCGGGCCGGCCGGGGCCCGGGGCGGGACCGCCCCCACCCTGCCCCGGCCCGCTGTCCGGCGCGAGCCGGGCCGCTGTCGGTGCCCGGCCCTACGCTGGGCCCATGCAGACGCCGTCCGAGCACGCGTACCCGGCCCACTGGGAGGCCGACGTCGTGCTGCGCGACGGCGGCACCGCCCGCGTCCGTCCCATCACCGCCGACGACGCCGGACGCCTGGTCGCCTTCTACGAGCAGGTCTCGGACGAGTCGAAGTACTACCGCTTCTTCGCCCCCTACCCGCGGCTGTCCGACCGCGACGTCCATCTGTTCACCCACCACGACTACGTCGACCGGGTGGGCCTCGCGGCCCTCGTCGGCGGCGAGTTCATCGCCACCGTCCGCTACGACCGCGTCGGCGGGGGCGAGGAGGCCGAGGTCGCCTTCCTCGTGCAGGACGCCCACCAGGGCCGCGGCGTCGCCTCCGCGCTGCTGGAGCACATCGCGGCCTGCGCCCGCGAGCGCTCGATCCGCCGGTTCACCGCCGAGGTGCTCCCCGCCAACACCAAGATGATCAAGGTGTTCACGGACGCCGGCTACACCCAGAAACGCAGCTTCGAGGACGGCGTGGTGCGCCTCGAACTCGACCTCGAACCCACCGACCGCTCCCTGGCCGTCCAGCGCGCCCGCGAGCAGCGCGCCGAGGCCCGCTCCGTCCAGCGCCTGCTCGCCCCCGGCAGCGTCGCCGTCGTCGGGGCCGGCCGCGCGGCGGGCGGCATGGGCCGGACCGTGCTGCGCAACCTCCTCGCCGGAGGGTTCACCGGGCGGGTGTACGCGGTCAACAGGGCCTTCCCCGAAGGCGGTTCACCGCTCGAACCGGAAGGGGTGCCCGCGTACCGCTCCGTGGGGGAGATCGGCGAGCCCGTCGACCTCGTGGTCGTCGCGGTGCCCGTCGAGCAGGTGCCCTTGGTCGTCGCCGACTGCGGGGAGCACGGCGTGCAGGGCCTCGTCGTGCTGACCGCGGGGTACGCGGAGGCCGGCGCCGACGGCCGCGACCGCCAGCGCGAACTCGTCCGGCAGGCACGCTCCCACGGCATGCGGGTCGTCGGCCCCAACGCCCTCGGGCTGATCAACACCGCCCCGGGCGTGCGGCTCAACGCCTCCCTCTCGCCCGAACTGCCCGCCCCCGGGCGGCTGGGCCTGTTCAGCCAGTCCGGCGCGATCGGCATCGCCCTGCTGTCCGGGCTGCAGCGACGGGCCGCCGGGCTCGTCGGCGTCTCCAGCTTCGTCTCCGCCGGCAACCGCGCCGACGTCTCCGGCAACGACTTCCTGCAGTACTGGCACGACGACCCGGACACCGATGTCGTGCTGATGTACCTGGAGTCCATCGGCAATCCCCGCAAGTTCACCCGGCTCGCCCGGCGCACCGCCGCCCGCAAACCGGTCGTCGTCGTCAAGGGCGCCCGGCACGGGGGAGCGGCCCCCACCGGGCACGCCGTGCCCTCGACCCGCATCCCCGACGCCACCGTCACCGACCTGCTGCGGCAGGCCGGCGTCCTCCGCGTCGACACGGTCACCGAGCTGGCCGACACCGGGCTGCTGCTCGCCTCCCAGCCGCTGCCCGCCGGCCCGCGCGTCGCCATCCTCGGCAACTCCGACTCCCTCGCCCTGCTCACCTACGACTCCTGTCTGACCGACGGCCTGCGCCCGCAGCCGCCGTACGACCTCACCACGGCCGCCGGTCCCGCCGACTTCCGCGCGGCCCTGGCCGACGCCCTCGCCGACGACGAGTGCGACGCCGTCGTCGTCACCGCCATCCCCTGGGTCGGCGACACCTCCGCCGACGGCCTCGCGGACGCGCTGCGCGAGGCGGTGGCGGCCGCCCCGGCCGCGAAGCCGGTGGCCGTGGTCCACCTGGAGATACCGGGCCTGGCCGAGGCCCTGGCGGCCCCGCCGCCCCCTGCCGCGCCCGCCCCCGGACCCCACGGGACGCCGCCCGCACCGGCCGGCACGGAAGCCCCCACCACGGGGGTCCGGCCGGCCCCGGCCGACCCCGGCGACCCGGCGGGGCCCGGCCCGGCCTCGCCGCCTGGGGTCTTCGCTGCGGGGAGTGGGGCTGCCGTCGGGTCCGATTCGGCTGCGGCTGCGGCTGCGGCCGCGGTGTCGGCCGGTGACCGGTCCCGGCCGTCGGTCTTCGGTGAGTCCGGTGCCGCAGGCCCGCGTCCGTCCGGCGGTCCGGTGGGGTCCGGTTCCTCCGGCCCCGGTGGGGGCGTGCCCTGCGGCTCCGGCGCCCCCCGGCCCGCACCCTCCCTCCGCATCCCCGCCTACCCCGCCGCCGAGCGTGCCGTGCGGGCGCTGGCGGAGGCCGTGCGGTACGCGCGGTGGCGGGGGCAGGCCGTGGAGCCGGGGCGGGTGCCGGAGTTCGAGGACATCGACGAGGCGGGCGCAGCCGACGACATCGCCGTGCTGCTCCGGGCCCACGGGGCGGAGACCGGCACCGCCGACGGGCCCCGGGCCGTCACGCTGTCCGCCGCCGACACCCAGCGGCTGCTCGCCCGCTACGGGATCGCCGTGCTCCCCGCGCTGCCCGCCCCCGACCCGGACAGCGCCGTCCGCGCGGCGCACCGGCTCGGCTTCCCCGTCGCCCTCAAGCCCACCGCCCCGCACCTGCGGCACCGCGCCGACCTCGGCGGGGTCCGCCTCGACCTCGGCGGCGAGGCGGAACTGCTGCGCTCCTACGGCGAGTTGACCGAGCTGCTCGGCAAGCCCGCGGAGACCCGGCTCGTCGTGCAGTCCATGGCCCCGCGCGGCGTGGACACGGTCGTCCGCGCCGCCATCGACCCCGCCGCCGGGGCCGTGCTCTCCTTCGGGCTCGCCGGGGCGCCCTCGCTGCTGCTCGGCGACACCGCCCACCGCCTCGTCCCGGTCACCGACCGGGACGCCGCCGAGCTGATCCGCTCGGTCCGCACGGCCCCGCTGCTGTTCGGCTGGCGCGGCGCCGCCCCCGTGGACACCCGCGCCCTGGAGGAACTGCTGCTGCGCGTCTCGCGCCTGGTGGACGACCACCCCGAGGTCGTCGGCGCCGACCTGGAGCCGGTGATCGTCGCCCCGCACGGCGTCCACGTGCTGGGCGCGACCATCCGCCTGGCCCCGCCCCCCGCCCGTACCGACCTCGGCCCCCGCAGCCTCCCCGCCTACTGACGAACGCGGACGCACCGCGCAGGAGGGCCCGGTACGCCCCGTAGGATGGGCGTATGGCGAAGACCGGTACGACGACCCAAGGGCTGCGCGCGGCGATCGAGCGCAGCGGCTACTACCCGGCGCTCGTGGCCGAGGCCGTGGAGGCCGCGGTGGGCGGCGAGCCGGTCGCCGCGTACCTGGTGCACCAGGAGACGACCTTCGATTCCAACGAGGTCCGCCGCCACGTCACCGTCCTCGTGCTGACGGGCACCCGCTTCATCGTCAGCCACACCGACGAGCAGGCGGCCGACAACACCTCCCCGTCCCCGTACGCCACGACCTCCACCGAGTCGGTCAAGCTCGACCGGATCTCCTCGGTCGTCGTCAGCCGGGTCGTCGCCAACCCCGAGTCGTACACCCCGGGTGCCCTGCCCCGCGAGGTCGTCCTCACCATCGGCTGGGGCGCGGTCTCCCGCCTCGACCTGGAGCCCGCCGCCTGCGGTGACCCCAACTGCGACGCGGACCACGGCTACACCGGCTCCGCCACCGCGGACGACCTGAGCCTGCGGGTGAGCGAGGCCGGTGACGGCCCGGACAGCGTGCGCCAGACCCTCGCCTTCGCCCAGGCGCTCTCCGAGGCCACGGCGGCGACCGGCCGCTGATGTCGTACACCGTCGCCACGGGCTCCGGCCGGGACGAACCCGCCCTGCTCGACCCCCGTTCCGCACCCCTGCCCCGCTACGGCAGCGGCGCCCTGTCCGATCTGCTGCCGTCGATCGCCTCGGGCCTGGGCGTTCCCGGACTGTCCGATGCCATGGACCTCACCCCCGCCGACCGGGTGTGTGTCTTCCTGATCGACGGCCTGGGCTGGGAGTTGCTGCGCGCCCACCCCGCCGAGGCGCCTTTCCTGCACTCGCTGCTGGGCACCTCCATGAACGGCACCGGCACCCCCATGACCGCGGGTTTCCCCTCCACCACGGCGACCTCGCTCGCCTCGGTGGGCACCGGCCTGCCGCCCGGCGCGCACGGCCTGCCCGGCTACACCGTCGCCGACCCGGCCACCGGAGCGCTGATGAACCAGCTGCGCTGGCGGCCGTGGACCGACCCGCACGTCTGGCAGCCCTACCCCACGGTCTTCCAGCTCGCGGACGCGGCGGGTGTGCACACCTGTCAGGTCTCCGCCCCGGACTTCCAGCACACCCCGCTCACGAAGATCGCGCTGAGCGGCGGTACGTTCCACGGCCGGCTCTCGCCCGAGGAGCGCATGGACTTCGCGGCCGACCGGCTCGGCGCCGCCGACCGCTCGCTCGTCTACACCTACTACAGCGACGTCGACGGCAAGGGACACCGCTTCGGCGTCGACTCCGACGAGTGGCGTGCCCAGCTCGCCACCGTGGACCGGCTCGCGCGGCGCCTCGCCGAACAACTGCCGCCCCGCTCCGTGCTGTACGTCACGGCCGACCACGGCATGATCGACATCCCCTTCGACGCGGAGTCGCGCATCGACTTCGACGAGGACTGGGAGCTGCGCGCCGGAGTCGCCCTCCTGGGCGGCGAGGCCCGCGCCCGCCATGTCTACGCCGTGCCCGGCGCCGCCGCCGACGTGCTCGCGGTGTGGCGCGAGGTGCTCGGCGAGCAGATGTGGGTCGCGGGGCGCGACGAGGCCATCGAGGCGGGCTGGTTCGGCCGCCCCGGCGAGGGCGTGGACGACCGGGTCCACGGCCGGATCGGCGATGTCGTCGCCGCGGCCCGGGACGACATCGCGATCGTCGCCACCGAGACCGAGCCGAACGAGTCCGCGATGGTCGGGCTGCACGGCTCGATGACCCCCGTCGAGCAGCTCGTGCCGCTCCTCGAAGTACGCTCGTAAAGCACCGGGGCTGCCGCGGTACGGTCCCGAACCGGCCGGCCGCCGCCCCCCGTTCCCCGAGCCCACCCCCACCCCCCCCGCACTCCACGGCCCCACAAGTCGACGACGTACGAAAGGCATTGGCCTTCCCATGCCCGAGCTGGTGTTCTTCTCCGGAACGATGGACTGCGGAAAGAGCACGCTCGCTCTGCAGATCGAGCACAACCGCTCGGCCCGCGGACTGCAAGGGATGATCTTCACCCGCGACGACCGCGCGGGCGAGGGCAAGCTGTCCTCCCGGCTCGGCCTGGTCACGGACTCCGTCGAGGCGGGTGAGGGTTTCGACTTCTACGCGCACATCGTCGCCCACCTCTCGGCGGGCGGCCGCGCCGACTACGTCATAGCCGACGAGGCGCAGTTCCTCGCTCCCGAGCAGATCGACCAGCTCGCCCGGGTCGTCGACGACCTCGGACTCGACGTGTTCGCCTTCGGGATCACCACCGACTTCCGCACCAAGCTCTTCCCGGGCTCGCAGCGCCTGGTCGAACTCGCCGACCGTATCGAGGTGCTCCAGGTCGAGGCGCTGTGCTGGTGCGGGGCCCGGGCCACGCACAACGCCCGTACGGTGGGCGGGCAGATGGTGGTCGAGGGCGCCCAGGTGGTCGTCGGCGACGTCAACCAGCCCGAGGCCGTGGTCGGTTACGAGGTGCTGTGCCGGCGCCACCACCGCAAGCGGCAGACGGCGGCCGCCGCCCGCGCCGCGGCGCTGTCCCCCGACGTGCTGCCCGTGGACGCCCTCAACGGCCGGTCCGCAGGCTGAAGACGGCGCCCTCCGGGTCGGCGACGGTGGCCACGCGCCCGGCCTGCGCCTCGTGCGGGGGCGTGAGCACCGCCCCGCCGAGCTCCACCGCCCGCGCGGTGGCCGCGTCGACGTCGGCCACCGCGAAGTACGTCATCCAGTGCGGGCCCTGGCCGTGCGGCGGCGCGCCACCGGTCCCGCGCACCGCGGCGACCGGGCGGCCCTCCAGACACAGCGTCAGGGCGTCCTCCTCGGACGCGTCCGCGGGCTTGGCCTCGTAACCGAACAGTGCCTGGTAGAACTTGACGACCGTCGAGGTGCGCCGCGTGAGCAGCTCGTGCCACGCCGGGGTGCCGGGCACGCCCGCCAGCGCGGCACCCACCAGCTCCCCGCCCTGCCAGGCGCCGAACGGTGCCCCCGCCGGATCGCAGGCGAGCACCAGCCGCCCCGCGTCCTCCGCGTCGAGCGGGCCCACGCCCACCGTGCCGCCGCAGGCCCGGATCCACTCCGCGGCCGAGTCCGCGTCGTCCGTGGCGAGATAGGTGGTCCAGGAGGTCGGCAGCCGGCGGCCGGGGGTGCGCTCGCCGAGTCCGGCCACGTCCTGGCCGTCCAGCGTGGCCCGTACATAGGGGCCGAGCTGGCGCGGCCCCGGACTGTAGAACTCCCAGCCGAACAGGCCGCCGTAGAAGTCCTGGGTCGCGGCCAGATCATGGGCCAGCAGACTCGTCCAGCACGGAGTGCCCGGTGTGCGCCGCGTCTCGCCCGTGATCCTCCGGGGAGACCCCCAAACCTCGGTCATCGTCACTCTCTCCTCGGACCATCGTGGTGGCCGCGCGTCCAGTGCCGGTCCGCGGCGCGCGGGTGGTACGGGACGGGGCACGTGCAGATGGTCGCACCACCTGACGTGACGCGCCCCCCGGCCGCGCCGGGATTCACGGGTTCCCGCAGGAGAATGCCCGAATTCACGTTTCGGTTCCGTTTCGGCGCCGTTGCCGTCCAGTATCGATCAGCTGTGCGCCGCCTTGCCAGGGGGCCGTTCGGCGCAATGTCAGATACGACAGGATGGGGGCCATGAACACCATCGTCACCGCAGTCGAACTCATGAGCAGGGCGGCCGAGTTGGCGCCGCCCGTCCTGCTGGACGTCCGCTACCGGATGGGCGGCCCGCCCGGCCGCCCGGAGTACGCGGCCGGACATCTGCCCGGCGCGGTCTACGTCGACCTGGAGACCGAGCTCGCCGGACCGGCGGGCGAGCGGGGCCGGCACCCGCTGCCCGAACTCGCCGTGTTCACCGAGGCGATGCGGCGCGCCGGGGTGCGCTCCTCGCGCGAAGTCGTCGTCTACGACGGGGGCCAGGGCTGGGCCGCCGCCCGCGCGTGGTGGATGCTGCGCTGGGCGGGCCACCCCCGGGTACGGGTCCTCGACGGCGGTCTCGCCGCGTGGACGGCGGCGGGCGGAGAACTCACCAAAGAGGGACCGGCAGTGGAGCGCGGGGACTTCACCCCCGCGCCCGGGGCGCTGCCGCTGCTCGACGCCGACGGCGCGGCGGCACTGGCCCGGCGCGGTCTGCTGCTGGACGCCCGGGCGGGGGAGCGCTACCGGGGCGAGACCGAGCCGATCGACCGCGTCGCCGGGCACATCCCGGGCGCGGTGTCCGCCCCGACCACGGACAACGTGGCCGAGGACGGGCGGCTGCGGCCCGCCGGGGAACTCGCCGCCCGCTTCGCGGCGCTCGGCGCGGGCGGCGGCACCGAGGTGGGTGTCTACTGCGGTTCGGGCGTCTCCGCCGCGCACGAGCTGCTGGCCCTGGCGGTCGCGGGCATCCCGGCCGCCCTGTACGTCGGTTCCTGGAGCGAGTGGTCGGCCGACCCCACCCGCCCGGTGGCCACGGGCCCGCAACCGGGCTGACGGGGAGTCACCCGAGGCCGCCGCGGACGGGACCCGCACGCGCCGGTGCCCGTACGGCGCCGAGGGGGCGGACCGCAAGCGCGGCACCGGTCCGCCCCGGGGCGGACCGCTGCGGGGCGAAGGCCCCCCACGCGCAGCCGGATGCCACCAGGACGCCGGGCCGCGGGGTCGCCCCGGCGGTGCTTCACGGAAGGGCGGCCCCCAGGCCGTGGCGGCGGCGCGCCTTGATCCCGGGCCGCCGGGCGGGCCGCCGCTCACCGGCCGCCCCCGGTCCGGGGCGGCGGGGCGGCGGGGCGACGGCCGGGGACCGCGGCGGGGCTCACTCCTGTTTCTTACGGCGCGTGCCGAAGACGATCTCGTCCCAGCTCGGCACCGCCGCCCGGCGGCCCGGCCGGACGCCGTCCGCCTCCGCCTGACGGTCCGTCGTGCCGATCAGCCGGTCCCGGTGGCCGGCCACCGAACGCGGCATCAGCACGTCCGCGTACGCGGAGCCCGCGCCGCTGGCGGCCGGGGCCGACTGGGAGGCCTCCGTCTCCTCCGCCTCCGCGACCGGGGCCACCGACGGCGGCTCGGGGACGACCATGTCGCCCCGGAAGCTGGGCACGGCCTCCAACAGGCTCGTCAGCGAGTCCCGTTCCTTGCCCGGCTCCTTGCCGGACTCCTCGCCGGGCGCGGCGCGCTCCCCGCCGTCGGCCCCCTCCGGCGACTGCCGGTCCGGGGCGCGGTCCGCCCGGTCCCGGGGCAGGCGGGCGATGCGCGGCACGAACGGGAAGCTCGGCTCGGGCGTGTCGTCGGCCTCGCCGATCAGCGCCCGGGCCTCGTCGTCCATCGCTTGAACGATCCGCCTCGGAGGGTCGTACGTCCAGCTCGCGGCGCGTGGCTCACCTGCCGCCCGGTAGACGAGGAGGACCTCCCACGTGCCGTCGTCGCGGCGCCAGGAGTCCCACTGGGCGGTGTCCTTCTCGGCCCCGCGCAGCAGCAGCCGCTCGGCGACGGCCTCGCCGAGCTGCGGGCCCGTGCTCTCGCCGGGGCGGCGCACGGGCGTCTTGCGGGCCCGCTCGGCCATGAACGCGCGCTCGGCGAGCACCGGGCCCTCGAAGCGCCGCACGCGCTCCACCGGGATCCCGGCCAGCTGGGCGACCTCCTCGGCCGAGGCTCCGGCGCGTATACGCGCCTGGATGTCACGGGGCCGGAGATGGCTCTCCACCTCGATCTCGATCTGGCCCAGGCGAGCGCGGTCGTTGCGCACGGCGGCGCGCAGCCGTTCGTCGATGGGGAGGGTGTACTCCGTGCTGTCCGCAGCCTTGAGCACCAGCCGTGTGCCGTCGTTGGAGACGGCCACGACACGCAGTTCGGGCATGGGGACCTCCCGGGTGGTGCCTGCCGACGTCACGTGCGTCGCTGCTTCCGCTAGTCGAGTGTGGCCTGCCCGGGTGCAGCCTGCCACAACATTGCCGAGTTGACGGGGCGAGAGCCGCCTCGGCCCCTCCCGTATCGGTCCGGGCAGCCGGACGGGATACCGGGGCCAGGGCTCGCCACAGTACTCCATTCGGGCCACGGGGGGTGGATCGGCACGCCATCGAAGTTCACGCGCAGGGCGGGAGCCGATCTGTCCCGCGATGACCGTTGCCCCGGGCACGGGTGTCGAGGTTCACACAATCACCGCATCCGGAACTGTTCGTGAGGCCCGAATGTCTCTTCTGGTCGTAAGAGGGATTGAAGGCTACACAGAGGCGGGAGATGGACGGCAAAGGCGAAAGTGGGGCAAAAGCCAAGGTGGAACCCAAAGGAAAACGCCTTGAGCTGAGCTTCGCGCAGGTCGCCGGAAGCGCCTTGGCGGCGGTGGTCGCCGCGCTGCTCGCGGGCCAGCTCGGGGTGTACGGCACGGTCGCCGGTGCCGGAGTGGTCAGCATCGTCGCGACCAGCGGCGGCACGATCTTCCAGCACCTGTTCAAGCGCACGGGGGAGCAGCTCCGCGAGGCGACGGCGACGGCGGCGCGGCCGAAGCTGCGTCAGGTGCCGACGCGCGGGGAGGGCGCCGAGGACGAGGCGACGCGGATGCTGCCCGCGGCCGACGCGACTCAGCTGTTGCGTGGAGATACGCATACGCCGGAGCCCGGAGCGCACGCGGGCGCGCACCAGGAGCCGTACGCCGGTGTGTACTCCGAGGAGTACACGGAGGGGACGACCCACGGCACCCGGCTGCGCGGCTGGAGGCGACCGGCTCTCGCGGCCGGTTTCGTCTTCGTCCTGGCGATGGTCGGGGTCACGGCGGTGGAGATGGCCAAGGGCTCCGACGCGTCCGGTACCGGCGGCACCACGTCCGTCGGCCAGATCTTCACCGGCAACAAGGGCGGCGAGGAGAAGAAGAAGGACAACCCCCAGCAGCAGGAGAGCCCGAACCCCGGTCACTCGTCGGGCGGCGGGCACGAGCGCGGCACCGGCGGGGACCGCGGCTCGACGCCGGACCCGGATTCCTCGCAGCCGGCCGGTGGCGGCGCGGGCAAGCCGTCGCCGAACCCGTCGGGTTCCTCGGGGTCCTCGGGGTCCTCGGGCTCTTCCTCCGGCGGGCACACCCCGAAGCCCGACCCCACGCCCCCGCCGACGCAGTCGCCGGACAGCGGCAAGAGCGGTGGTGACAAGGGAGGCGACAAGAGCGGCACGGGCGGTACCGGTTCCACCGGTGGCCAGGGCACCGGCAGCGGCGGTGGCCAGAGCGACAACAAGCCGCCGCAGGGGCGGACCGCTGAGAACACTGCAGCGGGCACCACGGGCTCCGGCTCCGTCACCCAGGGCACGGCCCTGTAACGCCTGCGCAGCACCCCGGCACACCAGGGAGCCGCACATGGGCTGCCCCACAGGGACGAAGGAAACATCCGGACGTCCCCGTGGGGCAGCCCCGTTGCTTGTGCGGTGGAGTGCTGGATCAGTCGCCCAGCACGCGCCGCAGATACGCGTTGCCGAACACGCGGCGCGGATCCAGCCGGTCGCGCAGCGCGACGAAGTCCCCGAGGCGCGGACAGACCTCGGCCAGGGCGGAGGCGTCGAGGCTGTGCAGCTTGCCCCAGTGCGGGCGTCCGCCGTGCGCCGTCATGACGCGTTCGGCGGCGGTGAAGTACGCGCGGTAGGGGGTGCCCCGGTACATGTGTACGGCGATGTAGGCGGTGTCCCGTCCGTACGCGGTGGACAGCGGGATGTCGTCCGCCGGGGCGGTGCGCACCTCCACGGGGAAGGAGACCCTCAGCCGTGACCGTTCGACGGCCGACCGCAGTTCACGCAGTGCCGGGACGGCCGCCTCGCGCGGTAACGCGTACTCCATCTCCAGGAAGCGCACCCGGCGGGTGCTGGTGAAGACCTTGTAGGCGGTGTCGGTATAGCTGCGGGCCGACAGGGCGCGGCCCGCGAGCCGGGCGATGGCGGGGACGGCCGCGGGCACGGCCCGGCCGACCGAACACACGGCCTGGAAGAGGCCGTTGGCGACGAGTTCATCCTCGACCCAGCCGCCGACACGGCCCAGGGGAGCGGCGGGCCCCGCGCTGCGGTTGTTGCGCTTGGTGGTGCAGTTGTCGGTGTGGGGGAACCAGTAGAACTCGAAGTGCTCGTTCTCCGCCACGAGTTGCTCGAACTCCGCCGTGACCCGCGCGAAGGACATGGGCTCCTCCCGGGCCCGCAGCAGGAACACCGGCTCCACCGCGAAGGTGAGCTCGGCGATCACCCCGAGCGCGCCGAGGCCGATCCGGGCGGCGCTGAAGACCTCGGGGTGCTCGGTGGCGGAGCAGTCGAGCACCCCGCCCTCGGCCGTCACCAGGGTGAGGCCGGTGAGCTGGGCGGCGAGCGAGGCCGAGTCACGGCCGGTGCCGTGGGTGCCGGTGCTGACCGCGCCGGAGACGGTCTGCTCCATGATGTCGCCCATGTTGGCCAGCGAGAGCCCGTGCGCGGCCAGTTCCTTGTTGAACACGTGGAGCGGCGTTCCGGCCGCCACGGTCACGGTGCCCGCGGCGCGGTCCACCGCGCGGACGCCGGTGAGGCGTTCGGGCCGGATCAGCAGGCCGTCGGTCGCGGCGGCGGCGGTGAAGGAATGGCCGGTACCGGCCGCCTTGACACGCAGCCCCGCCTCCGCCGCGTCCGCGACCGCCTCCGCCAGCTCCCGGGTGGAGGCGGGGGCCACGGTCCGTTCCGGGTGGACGGTGACATTGCCCGCCCAGTTACGCCACGCACCCCTTGTTGTGGTCATCTCCGTCATACGCGTGAGACCCTCCCCTTGCCTGCGGCACGGAAGGACCGTGCCGCTGCGGCGCCGGCCGGCGCAGCCGGCGGTATCCGAGGAACGCCACCGCCACCGCGAGCACCCCCGCCGCCCCGGACACCGCGTACCCCGCGACCGCCCCGGACGCGTCGACCACCGCGCCGGCGGCCGACGAGCCGAGCGCCACGCCGACCGCGAGCCCGGTACTCGTCCAGGTCATGCCCTCGGTCAACTGTGCGCGCGGTACGTGCTGTTCGACGAGGGCCATCGTCGTCACCATCGTCGGCGCGATCGACAGACCCGCGACAAAGAGCGCAACGGCCAGCAACGGCAGGTTCCCGACCAGTTGGAGGGGGATCATACTCACGGTCATCGCGCACACCCCCACGAGCCAGCGCCGGGCGGGGTCGCCCTTGAGGTGCAGCAGCCCGAAGACCACACCGGCCAGGCACGATCCCAGCGCGTAGGCCGCCAGCACCAGGCTCGCGGCGCTCTTGTGGCCCTGAGCCTCGGCGAAGGCGACCGTCACCACGTCGACCGAGCCGAAGATGGCGCCCGTCGCCGTGAACGTCGCGACCAGCACCCGCAGTCCGCGCGAGCTCAGCGCGGAACCCCCGGAGCCGCCCTCGCGCGGGTGGGGCGCCGGCTCCGTCGCGCGCTGCGCGGTCAGCCAGAAGACGCCGACCGCCAGGAAGCAGGCGGCCAGCAGCGGCCCCGCCTCCGGGAACCACGCCGTGGACAGGCCGATCGACAGGATCGGCCCGAAGATGAAGCACACCTCGTCGACGACGGACTCGAAGGAGTACGCCGTGTGCAGCTTGCGCGGCGAGCCCGCGTGGATCGCCGCCCAGCGGGCCCGCACCATCGACCCCACGCTCGGCACGCAGCCCAGGAACGCCGTGAAGACGAACAACAGCCAGTCCGGCCAACCCTGTTGGGCGCTGATCAGCAGCCCGGCCGCCGCGAGCAGCGCCACGCACGTCGCCGGCCGCATCACCCTGCGCTGCCCGTGCCGGTCGACCATCCGGGAGATCTGCGGGCCGAGCACGGCCGCGGACAGCGCCAGGGTCGCGGACAGGGCCCCCGCCAGCCCGTACCGGCCGGTGAGCTGGGAGACCATCGTGACGATGCCGATGCCCGTCATGGACAGCGGCATCCGGCCGAGCAGGCCGGCTATGGAGAACTCCTTGGTGCCGGGGGCGGTGAAGATCTCGCGGTAGGGACTGGGCAAGGGGGCCGCCAGGAAGTCGGGGGGAGAACGGGGAAGGGAAAGGCGGGGGTGACGCGGGCGGACGGAAGGGGTGAGAGTGAGGATGTCGGTAAGGAACGTAAGTGGCCGATACAGCTTACGGTTGGACGTCTGTGCGCCGCACGGCTATTTCCTGCCGCGCGACGGGGCTGCCCGCCCGGCTGTCACCGGTGGGTGGCAGGATCGGAGCCATGTCGGAACAGCCAGCTCAACACTCCTGCTCGACGGGCGCGATGCCCGCCTCGGCAGCGCCGTACGACGCGCTGCTGCTGCTGTCCTTCGGCGGCCCCGAAGGACCGGACGACGTCGTCCCGTTCCTGGAGAACGTCACGCGCGGCCGAGGCATCCCCCGCGAGCGGCTCAAGGAGGTCGGGCAGCACTACTTCCTCTTCGGCGGCGTCAGCCCGATCAACGAGCAGAACCGGCAGCTGCTGCGCGCCCTGCGCGAGGACTTCGCCGCGCACGGCCTGGACCTGCCGGTCTACTGGGGCAACCGCAACTGGGCGCCCTATCTGACCGACACCCTGCGCCAGGTGGCCGCCGACGGGCACCGCCGCGTGCTGACGCTGGCCACCAGCGCGTACGCCTCCTACTCCGGCTGCCGGCAGTACCGCGAGAACCTCGCGGACGCGCTGGCCGCCCTGCGCGGCGAGGGCATCGAGCCGCCGCGCGTGGACAAGCTCCGCCACTACTTCAACCACCCGGGATTCGTCCGCCCCATGGTCGACGCCACCCTGGCCGCCCTCGGCGAACTCCCCGAGGAGGTACGGGCCGGGGCGCACCTGGCGTTCACCACGCACTCCATCCCCACCGCGGCGGCCGACACCTCCGGCCCGGCCGAGGGCCACGGCGACGGCGGCGCCTACGTCGCCCAGCACCTCGACGTCGCGGCCCTCATCGCGGAGGCCGTGCGCGAGGAGACCGGCACCCCGCACCCCTGGCGGCTGGTGTACCAGTCGCGCAGCGGCGCCCCGCACATCCCCTGGCTCGAACCCGACATCTGTGACCACCTCACGGAGCTGCACGCGGCCGGCGCCCCCGCCGCCGTCATGGTCCCCATCGGCTTCGTCTCGGACCACATGGAGGTCAAGTACGACCTCGACACCGACGCCGCCACCCGGGCCGCCGAACTCGGCCTGCCCGTCACCCGCGCCGCCACCGTCGGCGCCGACCCGCGCTTCGCCGCCGCCGTCCGCGAGCTCGTGCTGGAGCGCGCCGCCACCGAACGCGGCGAGCACCCGCGGCGGTGCGCCCTCGGCACCCTCGGCCCCTCCCACGACCTGTGTCCCGTCGGCTGCTGCCCGGCCAGGGCCCCGCGCCCGGCCGCCGCAGGCGCCGACAGCCCGTACGCGTAACCACCCCATCCCAGAAGGAGCATCGTGCACGACGAGTCCCACGGCCCCCTGAAAGCCGAACTCCTCGCTGTGGCCCTGGAGGCCGCCGAACGCGCCGGAGCGCTGCTGCGTGACGGGAGGCCGGCCGACCTGGGCGTGGCCGCGACCAAGACCAGCTCCATCGACGTCGTCACCGAGATGGACATCGCCGCCGAGAAGCTGATCACCGGCTTCCTCTCCGAGCGCCGCCCGCAGGACGGCCTCCTCGGCGAGGAGGGCGCGAGCACCACGGGCACCACCGGAGTGCGCTGGATCATCGACCCCCTCGACGGCACCGTCAACTACCTCTACGGACTGCCCTCCTGGGCGGTCTCCATCGCCGCCGAGCTCGACGGCGAGGCCATCGTCGGCGTCGTCGCCGCCCCGATGCGCGGCGAGACCTACCGGGCCGTCCTCGGCGAGGGCGCCTTCGCCGGCGACCGGCCGCTGCGCTGCCGCCCCGCACCCGCCATGGACGCCGCCCTCATCGGCACCGGCTTCGGCTACCTCGCCTCGCGGCGCGCCTCCCAGGCCGAGGTGCTGCGCGCCCTGCTGCCGCAGGTCCGCGACATCCGGCGGGCCGGCTCCGCCGCCATCGACCTGTGCGACGTGGCCGGCGGCCGCCTCGACGGCTACTACGAGCGCGGCCTCAACCCGTGGGACTACGCGGCCGGGGTCCTCATCGCCCGCGAGGCCGGCGCGCTCACCGGCGGCCGCCCCGGCATCGAGGCATCCACCGAACTGACCGTGGCCGCCCCGCCCGGCCTCTTCGAACCGCTCCAGGCCCGGCTGGAGGAGCTGGGGGCCTGGAAGGGCTGACCCGCGGGCGCCCGGCCCGGCCCCCGGACCGCACGCCAAGGCGCCCCGCCGCTGTTCCGTCAGCGGCGGGGCGCCTCGTGCGCGTGGATCGGACTCTCGCGGCCGTCCGGCCGCCTACGCGGCGTTGACCTCGACCCCGTGCTCGGCGGCCAGCCGGTGCAGATCCTCCAGCGCCGCCTGCTCGACCTCGGCCAGGAATTCATCGCCCGACCGGCGAGCCGCGTCCAGATCGGACCGGGTGCTCGCTATGCGCTGCAGAATGCCGGCGGTAAACGCGTCCATGGTGCTGCGCCCCCTCGTCGTGGGTTCGTTGGCGGGTGGTGCCTGGGGGTCTCCCGGCCGGGGGCCGGAAGCGGAGCGATCGGCTTCCCCTCGCGGCCAGTGGATACGGTGGACCGCCACAAGGTGTGATCGCGGGTGTGCAGTCGTCTTCCCCACCGCTACCGACGCGGAAACCTGCGCCCCGCTTCGAATCCGCCACTCCTCTTCCACCCCCTGTCGCCCCCTTACGGCCGGTTTACCGAGAACCGAGGCAGGATGGAGGGGCCCCTCACCGGGGTCGACCATGCCTGCCCGTCCGGGCCCGAAGGGAAGGAACCACCCGTGCGCGTACTCGTCGTCGAGGACGAGCAACTGCTCGCCGATGCCGTCGCCACCGGACTGCGCCGGGAGGCCATGGCCGTCGACGTCGTGTACGACGGGGCCGCCGCCCTGGAGCGCATCGCCGTCAACGACTACGACGTGATCGTCCTCGACCGCGACCTTCCCGTCGTCCACGGCGACGACGTGTGCCGCAAGGTCGTCGAGCTCGGCATGCCCACCCGCGTCCTGATGCTCACCGCCTCCGGCGACGTCAGCGACCGGGTCGAGGGCCTGGAGATCGGCGCCGACGACTACCTGCCGAAACCGTTCGCGTTCAGCGAGCTGGTCGCGCGGGTACGGGCCCTGGGCCGGCGGACGTCCGTCGCGCTGCCGCCCGTCCTGGAGCGGGCCGGCATCAAGCTGGACCCCAACCGGCGCGAGGTCTTCCGCGACGGCCGCGAGGTGCAGCTGGCGCCGAAGGAGTTCGCGGTGCTGGAGGTGCTCATGCGCAGTGAGGGTGCCGTGGTCTCCGCCGAGCAGCTGCTGGAGAAGGCCTGGGACGAGAACACCGACCCCTTCACCAATGTCGTGCGCGTGACGGTCATGACCCTGCGCCGCAAGCTCGGCGAGCCCCCGGTGATCGTCACCGTGCCCGGCTCGGGATACCGGATCTGACCGTCGATGGCTTCTTCTCCTACGACTCCCGCACCGCCTGCCACTCCGCCCAAGCCGACGTGGGCCCCGCGCCCGCCTGCGGGGCGGCCTTTCCCCTGGCTGCGCCCGACCATCCGGATACGTCTGACCCTGCTGTACGGCGGGATGTTCCTGATGGCAGGCGTGCTGCTGCTGACGATCATCTATCTGCTCGCGGCGCATGCGCTGGACGTGACCAGCACACCGCTCGTGAAGCTGCTGGGTGGCAGTCAGGTCGACGCCAACCGCGCACTCTGCCCGGAATTCACCGGCAATCTCACCTCTGACCAAGCGAACAGGATCCTGGAGATCTGCTCCAGCCGACTGAGGGCAGAGGCTCTCGGCAGCCTGTTGCAACGCTCCCTCTTCGCCCTCCTCGGCCTCGCCGTCATCGCCTTCGCCTTCGGCTACGCCATGGCCGGCCGCGTCCTCTCGCCGCTCGGCAAGATCACGCGTACCGCCCGCCGGGTCGCCGCCACGGACCTGTCGCGGCGCATCGAGCTCGGCGGCCCCGAGGACGAGCTGAAGGAGCTGTCGGACACCTTCGACGAGATGCTGGACCGGCTGGAGCGGGCGTTCACCGCGCAGCAGCGGTTCGTGGCCAACGCCTCGCACGAGCTGCGCACCCCGCTGGCGATCAACCGGACGCTGCTGGAGGTGACGCTCTCCGACCCGGGCGCCTCCCCGGAGGTGCAGCAGCTCGGCAAGACGCTGCTGGCCACCAACGAGCGCAGTGAGCAGCTCGTGGAGGGGCTGCTGCTGCTCGCGCGCAGTGACAACGAGATCGTCGACCGCAAGCCGGTGGATCTCGCCGAGGTGGCCTCGCAGGCCCTGGACCAGACCCGGTCCGAGGCGCAGGCCAAGGGCGTGGAGCTCAGAGGGACCCGGCAGCCGGCGGTGGTCCAGGGCAACGGTGTGCTCCTGGAGCGGATCGCGCTGAATCTGGTGCAGAACGCGGTCCGCTACAACACCGAGGGCGGCTGGGTCGAGGTGACCACCCGGGTCCAGCCGGGCCAGGCGCTGCTGGTCGTGGAGAACACCGGTCCCGTCGTGCCCGCCTACGAGGTGGACAACATCTTCGAGCCGTTCCGGCGGCTGCGTGCCGAGCGCACCGGCAGCGACAAGGGCGTCGGCCTGGGGCTGTCCATCGTCCGCTCGGTGGCGCGGGCGCACGGCGGCCGGATCACGGCGGAGCCGAGGGAGGGCGGCGGTCTGGTCATGCGGGTCGTCCTGCCGACGTGAAGCCGACGGGATGCCGACGGGATGCCGGGGTGACGCCGACGTGACACAGTGGGGTCCGGCCGTCGGGCCCTCCTGTCAGGAGAGGAAATTCGTTCGCTTTGGGCGGAATCGTCCGGGCTCGGAACGGGCCTCGTTCCACCCCGGGCGGTGTGTGATCGCTCACATGCGGCGAGTTCCGGCCATCCACTCTCCGTGATCGGCGTTCGTCCCGGAAGCCCTGGAAAATGGGGGTTTCCGAGGGTCGTGATCACGGGAAGTACACGTGGAGGCGCGTCGGCACGCGGTATCCGGACCGTGTACGGTCCCGTTCGCCATCCAACCCCATCACCTCTTCAGGTGTGCGGTTGGGTGTCGATTGAGTAACAGACCTTGATGTGAGGCAAAATCTCCGCCTCGGGTCGGGCACAAGTCCGGCCTCTCACGCGTTACGTGCGCTGGAGACACCGCAGACACCCAGAGGGGGAGAGCGACATGGCAACGGACTACGACACCCCACGCAAGACCGATGACGACGTCGATTCCGACAGCCTTGAGGAGCTGAAGGCCCGGAGGAACGACAAGTCGGCGTCCAACGTCGACGTCGACGACTTCGAGGCGGCCGAGGGCATGGAGCTGCCCGGCGCCGACCTGTCGAACGAGGAGCTCGCGGTCCGCGTCCTTCCCAAGCAGGCCGACGAGTTCACGTGCATGAGCTGCTTCCTCGTGCACCACCGCAGCCAGCTGGCGCGTGAGAAGAACGGCCAGCCGATCTGCCGCGACTGCGACTGAGGACAGGGTCTGCGATGGCAGGCTCGACCCCGTTCCGGAAGCGGCGCTCCCGCCGGCCCGAGCTGACCACCGGGGCGGACGGGACGGCCGCGCGGCAGGACGACACGGCCTCGGGCGCCACCGACAGCACGGCCGACGCCGTCGAGCGGGGCCGCAGGGCCTCGCTCGCCGCGGCCCTCGGCCGCCGTGGCGCCGCCCGGACGGGGGGAGCCGAGGGCGCGGGCGGCCCGGCCCGGCCGGTCCGCCCGTCGGGCCGGAGGGTGCGGGCGGGCCTGGCCGCCGTGGCCGACCGGATCATCGCGAACGCTCCGCGCATCCCCGTGCGCGACCTGGCCGCGCTGCGCGCGCAGTTCCCGGGCCTGGGCCCGGAGGAGATCGCCGACAAGCTGGTGGCCGGAGCCGCGCACGGCACGTCCACCGTGGGCGCCGGTGTCGGCGCGGCGGCCATGCTGCCGGTGCCGCCCGCGCTGCCCGCCGAGCTGGCGGCGGAGATGATCGGCGTCGCCGCCGTGGAGTTCAAGCTCATCGCCGAGCTGCACGAGGTCTACGGAGTACGCGCCCCCGGGACGCTGCGGCAGCGCACGACCGCCTATCTGGGTGCCTGGGCCGACGAGCGCGGTATCGATGTCGCCGCCCCCTTGAGCATCAACGCCGCGCTCGGGGTCCAGATGCGCCGCGAGCTGCGCCAGCGCGTCCTCAAGCGCACCTTCCGCAAGCTGCCCAGCCTGGCGCCCTTCATGATCGGCGCGGCTGTGGGCGCCGTGATGAACCGCCGCGACACCAAGCGGCTCGCCGACCGCGTCCGTGAGGACCTGCGCGGCAAGCAGGTGCCCTGGGACCGGCTGCCGCCCGCCGGGGACCTGCCGCCCGCCGAGGACCGATAGCGACCGGACAGCCCCGCTCAGGCCCGTACGGCCTGGAGCGCGGCGGCCAGCTTCTCGGGCGTGCGCGTGGAGAGATAGACGTACGGGGTGGGGTCGCCCGGATCCGTGACCTCGATCCGCACCGCCGTGGGCACATAGCCGCGCAGCAGCATGAAGGCCCGGGTGTCCGCCTTGTACGTGCGCCAGGCGCGGGCCTCCTCCGCGCCCAGGACCTCCGGCGTCCCGAGCGCCTCCACCGGGATCCGGGCGTCCCCGGCGACCAGCGCCCCGCCCACGACGCGGATGCGCACCGAGCCGTACGAGCTCACCGCGACCGCCGCCAGCGCCGCGCCGCCGACCAGCCCGGCGAGCATCGGCACCGTCCCCAGCGGCAGCAGGATCAGCGCCAGGGCCACCCCGACGAGAAGCGCGATGAACCACCAGGAACGGGGCGCGGTGAGGCGTTCTTCGTAAGGCTGCATGGGCCCAAGCTTGACACGGGCGGGACCGGGCCCCGCCGTCGCGGGTAAGGTCAGCCCCTGTGAGTGGAAGAACGACAGCCCTGACGCCGCCGCCGGAGGCCGGGCCGCCGGTGCGGCATCCCGACGCACCCGCCCCCGGAGAGCTCATCGGGGCGCACTACGAGTACTGCTTCGGCTGCGGCGGCGGGGTCCCGCACGGACTGCACGTCGAGGCGCGCGCGGGCGAGGGCGTGAGCATCACCGCGGAGTTCCGGGTCAAGGAGGCCCACCAGGGCGCTCCCGGGCTCGCGCACGGCGGGGTGCTGGCGACGGCACTGGACGAGACGCTCGGTTCGCTGGGCTGGATGCTGCGGGTGATCGCGGTGACCGGCCGGCTGGAGACCGACTATCTGCTGCCGGTGCCGGTGGACGCCGTGCTGCACCTGCGGGCCGAGGTCACCGCGGTGCACGGCCGTAAGATCTACTGCACGGCCACGGGCCGGATCGGGGGCCCCGAGGGCCCCGTCGCGGTCCACGCGGAAGCACTGTTCATCGAGGTCAAGGTCGACCACTTCATCGAGAACGGCCGCCCGGCCGAGATCCAGGCCACGCTGGCCAACCCCGACCAGGTCAAGGTCGCGCGAGCTTTTGAGGTGAACCCGTGAGCCGGAGCCCCGTCGATGTACTGATCCAGCGCGTGGACCCGGAGGTGCCGATCCCCTCCTACGGGCACCCGGGCGACGCGGGCTGCGACCTCGTGACCACCGAGGCCGCGGAGCTGGCGCCGGGGGAGCGGATGGTGCTGCCCACGGGGGTGTCCATCGCGCTGCCCGACGGGTATGCGGCCTTCGTGCACCCGCGTTCGGGTCTCGCCGCCAGGTGCGGGGTCTCGATGGTGAATGCCCCGGGGACCATCGATGCCGGGTACCGTGGAGAGATCAAGGTGATTGTGGTCAATCTGGACCCGCGTGAGAGCGTGCGGTTCGAGAGGTTCGACCGCATTGCCCAGTTGGTCGTCCAGCAGGTCGAGAAGGTCCGCTTCCACGAGGTGGCGGAGCTTCCGGGCTCGGCGCGGGGCAATGGGGGCTTCGGCTCCACCGGTGGCCACGCCGCCGTGGGGCATGGATTCGCTTCGGTCGTAGCCGACCGGGAAGGACAGTGACGTGTTCGGTCGTCGCCGCAAGCGCAGCGAGGACGCTGTCGAGCAGCTCGACGGCGTGACCTCCGACAGGCCCGACGAGGGTGCCCTCCCTGAGGAAGAGGCGGAGGGCACGGCGCAGCGCGTCCGGCTGGAGCCGGGGCCGCGCCCCGACGGGCCGTGGGACGTGACCGAGGTCGCCGACCCCGGCGAGGGCCGGGTCGACCTGGGCGGGCTCCATGTGCCCGGGGTCGAGGGCATGGAGCTGCGGGTGGAGGTCGCCGGTGACGCGATCGTCGCCGCGACCGTGGTCCTGCGGGACAGCGCCGTGCAGCTGCAGGCGTTCGCCGCCCCGAAGCGCGAGGGCATCTGGGGCGAGGTCCGGGCCGAGATCGCCTCGGGCATCACCCAGCAGGGCGGGGTCGTCGACGAGGTCGAGGGGCCGCTGGGCTGGGAGCTGCGGGCCCAGGTGCCCGTGGCGCTGCCGGACGGCACGCAGGGCGTGCAGCTCGTGCGCTTCGTCGGCTGTGACGGCCCGCGCTGGTTCCTGCGCGGAGTGATCTCCGGCCAGGGCGCGGTGCAGCCGCAGACCGCCGGGCTGCTGGAGCAGATCTTCCGGGACACGGTCGTCGTGCGTGGCGCCGGTCCGATGGCGCCCCGTGACCCGATCGTGCTCAAGCTCCCCGACGACGCGCAGATGGTCGCCGAGGGCATGCAGCCCGACGCCTCCGAGGGCTCGCGCTTCGCGGGCGGCGTGGAGCGTCTGGAGCGCGGTCCGGAGATCAGCGAGGTCCGCTGACGCGGACAGCCGACACCGTGCGCCCGTGGCGCGACGACGCCGCGCGCCGGTGGCGCAATAGCGAACGCAACGGCCGGATTTCGCCGTTCCGTTGGGCCGCAACCCTGTCCCGGGGTTGCGGCCCATTTGCGTTTTCGCAGGTCAACGCGGGATGCGTATGGATCTCGTCAACGGCGCGCTAATGGCCGTATGAGAGGCGTCAACGGCGGCGTCGGACCGGGACAACGAAGGTTTCCTGTGGGGGTCCGTTCATCCGAACCTCTCTAGGAGCACACGATGGCCGACGTGGCCTTCGTCGTCACCACGATCGCGGTCTTCGCGCTGGTGGCTCTCGTCGCCAAGGGGGTGGCGAAGCTGTGACCGTCGAGAACCTCGTCGGCCTGATCGTGGCCGTCGCCCTGCTGGGCTACCTGATCCTCGCCCTTGTCTTCCCGGAGAGGTTCTGAGCACTGCCATGAGCCCCGTTCTCTCCGGAATCCTCCAGCTCACCGCGGTCGTCGTGGCGCTGGCGCTGGTGTACCGCCCGCTGGGCGACTACATGGCCCGCGTCTACGGCTCCGGCAAGCACCTGCGCGCCGAGAGGTGGATCTACCGTCTCATCGGCGCCGACCCGAACGCCGAGATGCGCTGGCCCGCGTACCTGCGCGGCGTGCTGGCCTTCTCCGTGGCCGGCCTGCTCTTCCTGTACCTGCTGCAGCGCGTCCAGGGCGTACTGCCCAAGTCGCTCTCGCTCGGCTTCACCGCGATCAGCCCCGACCAGGCGTTCAACACCGCCGCCTCGTTCGTCGCCAACACCAACTGGCAGTCCTACTCGGGCGAGCAGGCCATGGGCCACGCGGTGCAGACCCTCGGCCTCGCGGTGCAGAACTTCGTCTCCGCCGCCGTCGGCATGGCCGTCGCCATCGCCCTCGTCCGCGGCTTCGCCCGCTCCCGCACCGGTGAACTGGGCAACTTCTGGGCCGACTTGGTGCGCGGCACGATCCGTATCCTGCTGCCGATCTCGGTGATCGGCGCGCTGGTGCTCGTCGCCTGCGGCGCGATCCAGAACTTCGCCGGCATCCACGAGATCGGCCAGCTGACCGGCGGCACCCAGCAGGTCAACGGCGGGGCCGTGGCCTCGCAGGAGGTCATCAAGGAACTCGGCACCAACGGCGGCGGCTACTTCAACGCCAACTCCGCCCACCCCTTCGAGAACCCCAACGCCTTCAGCAACCTCTTCGAGATCTTCCTGATCCTCGTCATCCCCTTCGCGCTCACCCGCACCTTCGGCAAGCTCGTCGGCAACGTCAAGCAGGGCTACGCGATCCTCGCGGCCATGGGCCTGATCTGGCTCGGCTTCACCGCGCTGATGATGTGGACCGAGTACGCCCACCACGGCCCGGCGCTGCAGGCGGCCGGCGGGGCGATGGAGGGCAAGGAGCAGCGCTTCGGCGTGGGCGCCTCGGCGATCTTCGCGACGACCACGACGCTCACCTCGACGGGCGCGGTGGACTCCTTCCACTCCTCCTTCACCGGCCTCGGCGGCGGACTGACGCTGCTGTCGATGATGCTCGGCGAGATCGCCCCCGGCGGTGTCGGCTCCGGCCTCTACGGCATGCTGGTCATGGCCGTCATCGCGGTGTTCATCGCGGGTCTGATGGTCGGCCGGACGCCCGAGTACCTCGGCAAGAAGATCGGCACCCGCGAGATCAAGCTCGCCGCCTGCTACATCCTCATCACGCCGACCCTCGTCCTGGGCTTCACCGCCCTGTCGATGGCGCTCGTCGGTCCGCCGGACTCGATCCTCAACAAGGCGGACGCCTCGGTGAACCACAGCGGGGCGCACGGCTTCTCCGAGGTGCTCTACGCCTTCACCTCGGGTGCCAACAACAACGGCTCCGCCTTCGCGGGCCTGAACGCCAACACCCCCTGGTACAACACCACGATCGGCCTCGCCATGCTGCTCGGCCGCTTCCTGCCGATGGTCTTCGTCCTCGCGCTGGCCGGCTCGCTCGCCGAGCAGCAGCCCGTGCCCGAGACCGCCGGCACCCTGCGCACCGAGAAGCCGCTGTTCGCCGGTCTGCTCGTCGGCGCGATCCTGATCATCACCGGCCTGACCTACTTCCCGGCCCTGGCCCTTGGCCCGATGGCGGAGGGACTCTCATGAGCACCACCACCCCTGTCCGTACCGCACCCGAGGAGCCCCAGGAGAGCCGTCCGCACGGGCCCGAGGGGCCCGGCCGGGTCACCGGCGGCCTCTTCGACCCGGCGCAGCTGCTGAAGTCGCTGCCGGACGCGTTCAAGAAGCTCGACCCGCGGGTGATGGTCAAGTCCCCGGTGATGTTCGTGGTCGAGGTCGGCTCGGTGGTCACCACCGTGCTGGCGGTCAAGGACCCGGGCGACTGGTTCGGCTGGGCCATCACCGTGTGGCTGTGGCTGACCGTGCTCTTCGCCAACCTCGCCGAGGCCGTCGCCGAGGGCCGCGGCAAGGCCCAGGCCGACACCCTGCGCAAGGCCAAGACCGACACCGTCGCCCGCCGGCTGACCGACGGCGGCGAGGAGTCGGTGCCCGGCACCCAGCTGCGCGTCGGCGACCTCGTGGTGTGCGAGGCGGGCGACGTCATCCCCGGCGACGGCGATGTCGTCGAGGGCGTCGCGAGCGTCGACGAGTCCGCGATCACGGGTGAGTCGGCGCCCGTCATCCGCGAGTCGGGCGGCGACCGCTCGGCCGTCACGGGCGGCACGAAGGTGCTGTCCGACCGCATCGTCATCAAGATCACGACGAAGCCCGGCGAGACCTTCATCGACCGGATGATCAACCTCGTCGAGGGCGCTGCCCGGCAGAAGACGCCCAACGAGATCGCGCTGAACATCCTGCTCGCCTCGCTGACCATCGTCTTCCTGCTCGCGGTCATCACCCTGCAGCCCTTCGCGATCTACTCGGGCGCCGAGCAGACGATGATCGTCCTCGCGGCCCTGCTGGTCTGCCTCATCCCGACCACCATCGGGGCGCTGCTGTCCGCGATCGGCATCGCGGGCATGGACCGGCTCGTGCAGCGCAACGTGCTCGCGATGTCCGGGCGCGCCGTCGAGGCCGCCGGTGACGTCTCCACGCTGCTGCTCGACAAGACCGGCACCATCACCTACGGCAACCGCCAGGCCGCCGAGTTCGTACCCGTCAAGGGCACCATGGCGGCCGAGGTCGCCGACGCCGCCCAGCTGTCCTCGCTGGCCGACGAGACGCCCGAGGGCCGCTCGATCGTCGTCCTGGCCAAGGAGAAGTACGGGCTGCGCGAGCGGCACGAGGGCGAGCTGGCCGGAGCCGAGTGGGTGCCCTTCACCGCGCAGACCCGCATGTCCGGCGTGGACGTCGACGGCCGCAAGGTCCGCAAGGGCGCGACCGGTTCGGTCGTGGCCTGGGTCAAGGAGCGCGGCGGCAGCGTCCCCGACGACGCCCAGCAGCTCACCGAGGAGATCTCCCAGGCCGGTGGCACTCCGCTGCTGGTCGCCCTGGAGGACGACAAGGGCGCCCGGGTGCTCGGGGTCATCCACCTCAAGGACGTCGTCAAGGACGGCATGCGCGAGCGGTTCGCCGAGCTGCGCCGCATGGGCATCAAGACCGTCATGATCACGGGCGACAACCCGCTGACGGCCAAGGCCATCGCCGAGGAGGCGGGGGTCGACGACTTCCTCGCCGAGGCCACGCCCGAGGACAAGATGGCGCTCATCAAGCGCGAGCAGGCGGGCGGGAAGCTCGTGGCGATGACCGGTGACGGGACGAACGACGCCCCGGCGCTCGCGCAGGCGGACGTCGGTGTCGCGATGAACACCGGTACCTCGGCCGCCAAGGAGGCCGGGAACATGGTGGACCTGGACTCCAACCCCACCAAGCTCATCGAGATCGTCGAGATCGGCAAGCAGCTCCTGATCACCCGGGGCGCGCTGACGACCTTCTCGATCGCCAACGACGTCGCCAAGTACTTCGCGATCATCCCGGCGATGTTCGCCGTGGCCTACCCGGGCCTGGACAAGCTCAACATCATGAGCCTGCACTCGCCGCAGTCCGCGATCCTGTCGGCCGTCGTCTTCAACGCGCTGATCATCGTGGCGCTCGTGCCGCTCGCCCTCAAGGGCGTGCGCTACCGGCCGATGAGCGCGGACAGCATGCTCCGCCGCAACCTCGGGATCTACGGACTCGGCGGCCTCATCGCCCCGTTCATCGGCATCAAGCTCATCGACCTGATCATTACCCTCATCCCTGGCATCGGGTGAACCCACCATGAACAACTCCGTACGCAACACAGCCCGGTTGGTCGTGGCGGGACTGCGCGCCCTCCTCGTGCTCACGGTGGTCTGCGGCGTCATCTACCCGCTGGTGGTCACCGGCATCGCCCAGGCCGCCTTCCACGACAAGGCCAACGGCTCCGAGATCAAGGCCGACGGCAGGTCCGTGGGCTCCGCGCTCCTGGGCCAGAGCTACACGCTGGACGCGAAGGACAAGGACGGCAATCCGCTGCCGGACCCGAAGTTCTTCCAGCCGCGCCCCTCGGCCGCCGGCCCCAACACCGAGAACACCCAGTACAAGCTGCTGGTCTCCGGGGCCTCCAACCTCGCCGCCGACAGCAAGGTCCTGCTCGACTCCGTGGGTCAACGCCGCAAGGACATCGCCGAGTTCAACGGCGTCGACCCGAAGTCCGTACCCGTCGACGCGCTGACCGCCTCCGCCTCCGGAGTCGACCCGGACATCTCCCCGGAGTACGCGCGCCTGCAGGCCGCCCGCGTCGCCAGGGCCAACGGCCTGCCGGCCGCGAAGGTCGAGCAGCTGGTCGAGGACCACACCGACGGCCGCCAGCTGGGCTTCATGGGCGAGGAACACGTCAACGTCCTCAAGCTCAACATCGCCCTGAAGGAGATCGCCGCCAAGGGCTGAGCCCCTCGCGGGCCGACCCGAAGGGGCCGGGGCGGACCACCGCCCCGGCCCCTCGCGCGTGCCCGGTCTCACCACACGTCGCCCGGCCGCCAGTCGCAGACGATCTCCCCGTCGAGGTCGACCTTCGCCCCGACCGGCAGCACGAAGATGCAGCCGTCCTCGTCCTCCGTGCGCTCGATGCCGGTGGGGGCCAGGACGAAGGACGGGCCGCGCCACAGCTGCCAGCCGCGGCCCGCGTACAGGGGGACGGCCTCGTCGGCGGCGCCGAGCGCCCCCAGCTCGTAGCGGCCGCGCCGCAGCACGCCCTCCAGCGCCTCCATCACCGCCGAGCCGTGGCCCTGCCGGCGCCGGTCCGCCCGTACCGCCACGGCCTCCACATAGCCCGTGCGCAGCGCGCGGCCGCCGTGCAGCAGCCGGCGCTGCACCAGGCAGCCGTGGGCTATCAGCCGGCCGCCCTCCCGTACCAGGGCGTGCATCCCGCCCACGGAGTGGTCCCAGTCCTCGTCCTCGAAGTCGCCCTCGAAGGCCTCGTCCACCAGGCCGCGGATCGCGGCGAGTTCGGTGTCGGTGAGCTGCGAGGTGTGAGCGGTGCGTACGTCAGTCATGCGGCCATGCTGCCAGGGGCGCCCCGGAGCGAGGAGGGGGAAGCGCGGAGCCCGGAGCGGGCGCGTCCGCTCCCCGCGCGCGTCCCGCCTCCGGCCTGCGCTCCTGTACCGGGGACGGGTCACGGGTGGGACGCGTCAGAACTGCGTCAATACCGGGCCCCGCACCGCCCACCGCCCCATATGTCCAAAACGGGCGCCGTAAGGTCGTGCCGAGCGCGGCCGTGCCGCACACCGGGGCACGTCCGGACGGAGAACCATCGACAAGGACGAAAAACTCCGCCCCGAACACCGCCGCGCGTCGTGAAAGACAATGGGGCCATGGGACGCGGCAAGCTTCGGATCTACCTCGGCGCGGCACCGGGCGTCGGCAAGACGTACGCGATGCTTTCGGAGGCGCACCGCCGCATGGAGCGCGGCACGGACATCGTGGTCGGCTTCGTGGAGCACCACGGCCGGCCGCGCACCGAGGTCATGCTGCACGGCCTGGAGGAAGTGCCCCGCAGCCGCCTCGCCTACCGGGACAGCGTCTTCACGGAGATGGACGTCGACGCCGTCCTCGCCCGCCGCCCCGCCGTCGTCCTCGTCGACGAGCTCGCCCACACCAATGTGCCCGGCTCCCGCAACACCAAGCGCTGGCAGGACGTCGAGGAACTGCTCGCCGCCGGCATCGACGTCATCTCGACCGTCAACATCCAGCACCTCGAATCACTCGGCGACGTCGTCGAATCGATAACGGGGGTCCGGCAGCGCGAGACGGTGCCCGACGAGATCGTGCGCCGTGCCGACCAGATCGAGCTCGTCGACATGTCGCCGCAGGCCCTGCGCCGCCGCATGGCCCACGGCAACATCTACAAGTCCGACAAGGTCGACGCCGCCCTTTCCAACTACTTCCGCCCCGGCAACCTCACCGCGCTGCGGGAGCTCGCCCTGCTGTGGACCGCCGACCGCGTCGACGAGTACCTGCGCCAGTACCGCGCCGAGCACGACGTCTCACGGATCTGGCAGGCCCGCGAGCGCATCGTCGTGGGACTGACCGGCGGCCCCGAGGGCCGTACCCTCATCCGGCGCGCCGCCCGGATGGCCGCCAAGGGCGCCGGCGGCGAGATCCTCGCCGTCTACATCGCCCGCAGCGACGGACTGACCTCCGCCTCGCCCAAGGAACTGGCCGTCCAGCGCACCCTCGTCGAGGACCTCGGCGGCACCTTCCACCACGTGATAGGCGACGACGTCCCCGCCTCCCTGCTGGAGTTCGCGCGCGGCGTCAACGCCACCCAGATCGTGCTCGGCTCCAGCCGCCGCAAGACCTGGCAGTACATCTTCGGACCCGGCGTCGGCCAGACCGTCGCCCGCGACTCCGGCCCCGACCTCGACGTGCACATCGTCACCCACGAGGAGGCCGCCAAGGGCCGCGGCCTGCCCGTCACCCGCAGCGCCCGGTTCGGACGCGGGCGCGTCCTGGCCGGCTGGCTCGTGGGCGTGGGCGTGCCCGTCGTCCTGAGCGCGCTGCTCACCAACCTCGGGCCCGACCTCGGCTTCGCCAACGACATGCTGCTGTTCCTGTGCGCGACGGTCGGGGCGGCCCTGCTCGGCGGACTGCTGCCCGCGCTGTTCTCCGCCGCGTTCGGCTCCCTGCTGCTCAACTACTTCTTCGCGCCGCCGCTGCACGAGTGGACGATCGTCAACCCGAGGAACATCGTCGCCATCGTGATCTTCGTGTTCGTCGCGGTGTCCGTGGCCTCCGTCGTCGACCTCGCCGCCCGCCGCACCCACCAGGCGGCCCGGCTGCGCGCCGAGTCCGAGATCCTCTCCTTCCTCGCCGGCAGCGTCCTGCGCGGCGACACCAGCCTGGAAGCCCTGCTGGAGCGGGTGCGCGAGACCTTCGCGATGGAGTCCGTGGCCCTGCTGGAACGCCCCAGCGAGGTCGAGCCCTGGAACGTCGCCTGCAGCGTCGTCACCAGCAACGGCAAACCCCTGCTGCGGCCCGAGGACGGCGACGTCGACATGCCCGTCGGCGACAACCTGGCCCTCGCGCTCGCCGGCCGGGTGCTGCCCGCCGAGGACCGGCGGGTGCTCGCCGCCTTCGCCGCCCAGGCCGCCGTCGTCCTCGACCGGCAGCGGCTCGTCGGCGAGGCCGAGCGCGCCCGCCGCCTCGACGAGGGCAACCGCATCCGCACCGCGCTGCTCGCCGCCGTCAGCCACGACCTGCGCACCCCCCTCGCCGGCATCAAGGCCGCCGTGACCTCGCTGCGCTCCGACGACGTCGCCTGGTCCGAGGAGGACGAGGCCGAACTGCTCGCCGGCATCGAGGACGGCGCCGACCGCCTCGACCACCTCGTCGGCAACCTCCTCGACATGTCCCGGCTGCAGACCGGCACCGTCACCCCGCTCATCCGCGAGATCGACCTGGACGAAGTGGTCCCCATGGCCCTCGGCGGGGTCCCCGAGAACAGCGTGACCCTCGACATCCCCGAGACGCTCCCCATGGTCGCCGTCGACCCCGGCCTGCTGGAGCGCAGCGTCGCCAACATCGTCGAGAACGCCGTCAAGTACAGTCCCGACGGCAACCCGGTGCACGTCTCCGCGAGCGCCCTGGGCGAGCGGGTCGAGGTCCGCGTCGCCGACCGGGGGCCCGGCGTCCCCGACAGCGCCAAGGACCGCATCTTCGAGCCCTTCCAGCGCTACGGGGACGCCCCGCGCGGCACCGGCGTCGGCCTCGGCCTCGCCGTCGCCCGCGGCTTCGCCGAGGCCATGGGCGGCACGCTCGCCGCCGAGGACACCCCCGGCGGCGGCATGACCATGGTGCTCACCCTGCGGGCCGCCGAGGGCCGCCCGCCCGTGCGCCCGGACCTCCCGGCCCAGGCCACCTCCTGACCCTGCGGTCCGCCCCCCCGGGGGGGGCGGACCGCGCAGACCAGCCAGATCCCTGACCCCGGGCCCGTCGGACGGGCCCTGACGAACAGCAGAGGTGGTTCCGCATGAACCGGGTGCTCGTGGTGGACGACGAGCCGCAGATCGTCCGCGCCCTCGTGATCAACCTCAAGGCGCGGAAGTACGAGGTCGACGCCGCGCCCGACGGCGCCACCGCCCTCCAGCTCGCCGCCGCCCGCCACCCCGACGTGGTCATCCTCGACCTCGGTCTGCCCGACATGGACGGCGTCGAGGTGATCAAGGGACTGCGGGGCTGGACCCGGGTGCCGATCCTCGTGCTGTCCGCCCGCCAGACCTCCGACGAGAAGGTCGAGGCGCTCGACGCGGGCGCCGACGACTACGTCACCAAGCCCTTCGGCATGGACGAGCTCCTCGCCCGGCTGCGGGCCGCCGTGCGCCGCGCCGAGCCGGTGGGGCCGTCGGCCACCGGCGACGACGCGATCGTGGAGACCGAGGTGTTCACCGTCGACCTCGCCGCGAAGAAGGTCAACCGGGGCGGCAAGGACGTCCGCCTGACCCCCACCGAGTGGCACCTGCTGGAGGTCCTGGTCCGCAACACGGGCCGCCTCGTCAGCCAGAAGCAGCTCCTCCAGGAGGTGTGGGGCCCCTCCTACGGCACCGAGACGAACTACCTGCGGGTGTACATGGCCCAGCTGCGCAGGAAGCTGGAGCTGGACCCCTCGCACCCGAAGCACTTCATTACAGAGCCGGGGATGGGGTACCGGTTCGAGGTGTGAGGGCGCGCCCGGAGCCTGCCGGGGGTCCGGGGGTTGTCCCCCGGGGGATGCGGCATTACAGAGCCGGGGATGGGGTACCGGTTCGAGGTGTGATCAGGCGCTGGGGGCCCCGGTAGGCTGGTTTCATGAGCGCTGTACCCCGTTCCGAGAAGCCGACCGGCCGGTTCCGCCGGATGCTCGACCGGCTCTCCACCTCGCAGGAGGACCTGCACTCGGCCGAGCTGCGGCAGGACGCGGAGGAGGCGGGCTGCACCAGGATCTGCGACTGCGACGACCGGCAGATCGTCAAGGTCACCGGAACGCTGCGCACCGTCACGCTCCGGCCGCGCGCCGGAGTGCCCGCGCTGGAGGCCGAGCTGTTCGACGGCTCGGCCGCGCTGGACGTGGTGTGGCTCGGACGCCGCTCCATCGTCGGTATAGAACCCGGCCGTAAGCTGATCGCCTCCGGCCGGATCTCGACGATCCGCGGCCGCCGGGTGCTCTTCAATCCCAAGTACGAACTCCGACCGCTCGGACAGGAGTAGCGGTGACGTCTCTCGACAAACCGGCCGAGAAGCGTACCGGCCGACACGCGGCCGATACGGACGACTCCGCGGCAGCGGATTCCAGAGCGGACTCCAGAGCGGCCACCGAGGCGGCCCTCTTCGACGCCTTCGGCGGGGTGCGGGGCATGGTCGAGACGACCGTGCCCGGCCTGGTCTTCGTCGCGCTCTACACGG
Organism: Streptomyces gamaensis; assembly: GCF_042656465.1. NCBI lineage: Bacteria > Bacillati > Actinomycetota > Actinomycetes > Kitasatosporales > Streptomycetaceae > Streptomyces > Streptomyces gamaensis. Next base: position 28,303 of record NZ_JBHSPB010000019.1, on the reverse strand, counting down.
TCAAGCGGGACATCCACGTCGCGGCCGTCGCCGCGCTGGGCCTCTCGCTGGTCCTGGGCATCGCGCGGCTCGTGGGCAAGGACACGCTCAAGCACGCGTTCAGCGGGGTCTTCGGCGTCGCGTTCGGTGCCGTGTTCGCGATGATGTCCGGCGACGCGAAGAACTTCTACCTGCCCGGCATGCTCTACACGCTCGGGCTCGCGGTCGCCTACATCGTCACCTCCCTCGCGGGCTGGCCGCTGCTCGGCGTGATCCTCGGACCGGTGTTCAAGGAGAACCTCTCCTGGCGGACCCGCAACCCCGGCCGCAAGGCCGCCTACACGAAGGCGAGTTGGGCCTGGGGGCTGATCCTCCTCGCCAAGTCGGCGGTGCTCTTCCCGCTGTACTGGTGGGGGGACGCGACGCAGCTGGGCTGGGTGAAGGTGATGCTCGGCATCCCGCCGATGCTGCTCTCGGTCTACCTGACCTGGATCTTCCTGGCGAAGGCCCCGCCGCCGATCGACGTCTTCGCGGAAATGGAGGCAGCCGAGGCCGGGGGAGCCGCCAAGGCCGGCGGCACCGCCGGTGCCCGGGACACCGGGAAGCCCGCGCTCGCGGAGGCGGAGGGGCACGGCGGCCCGCCGCAGTGACGCGCGGGCGCCGTCCCGCGATCCGTGACCGAAACGCCGGTGGCCCGGAACCGATACGGTTCCGGGCCACCGGCGTTCGTCACATCCTTCAGGCGGAGTCGTCCTCGCGGCGGACCGACAGCAGGTCCTCCAGCTGCTCCTCGCGGGCGGGGGCCGCCACGAACAGCAGCTCGTCGCCGGCCTCCAGCGCGTCCTCGCGGTTCGGGGTCAGGACCCGGTTGCCGCGGATGATGGTGACCAGCGAGGTGTCGTCCGGCCAGGCCACGTCCCCGACCCGGGTGCCCGCCAGCGCGGACTCCGGGGGCAGCGTCAGCTCCACGAGGTTGGCGTCGCCCTGGCTGAAGCGCATCAGACGGACGAGGTCGCCGACGCTCACGGCCTCCTCGACGAGGGCCGACATCAGGCGCGGGGTGGAGACGGCCACGTCCACGCCCCAGGACTCGTTGAACAGCCACTCGTTCTTGGGGTTGTTGACCCGCGCGACCACACGCGGCACCCCGTACTCGGTCTTGGCGAGCAGCGAGACGACCAGGTTGACCTTGTCGTCGCCCGTCGCCGCGATGACCACGTGGCAGCGCTGCAGCGCCGCCTCGTCGAGCGAGGTGATCTCGCAGGCGTCCGCCAGCAGCCACTCGGCGAGCGGTACCCGCTCGACGGAGATGGCCGTGGGGGCCTTGTCGACGAGCAGCACCTCGTGCCCGTTCTCCAGCAGCTCACCCGCGATGGACCGGCCGACAGCCCCGGCCCCGGCAATGGCAACCCTCACAGCATTACCCCGTTCTCCCCCAGTGCCTGAACGGCCTGGGAGGTGCCCCCATCTCCGCCCACGCGGCGAACGCGCGCGTCGTTCCTCGTCTGCGGCCCGGCGGCCGCGTGTGCGACGCTCACCGATGACCCTCCTCGGGGCCCTGCGCGAACGCGGCCTCCACCTTCTCGACCTCGTCCGTGCGCATCATCACGTGCACCAGGTCGCCTTCCTGCAGCACCGTCGCGGACGTCGGCAGCGTCGCCTCGCCCAGCCGGGTCAGGAACGCCACCCGCACCCCGGTCTCCTCCTGGAGCCGGCTGATGCGGTGGCCGATCCAGGCGGAGGAGCAGGGCACCTCCGCGAGCTGCACCCCGCCGCTGGGGTCGCGCCACAGCGGCTCCGCGCCCGACGGCAGCAGCCGTCGCAGCATCTGGTCGGCGGTCCACCGCACCGTGGCGACGGTCGGGATGCCGAGCCGCTGGTAGACCTCGGCGCGGCGCGGGTCGTAGATGCGGGCGGCCACGTTCTCCACGCCGAACATCTCCCGGGCCACCCGGGCCGCGATGATGTTGGAGTTGTCGCCGCTGCTGACGGCGGCGAACGCGCCGGCCTCCTCGATACCCGCCTCGCGCAGGGTGTCCTGGTCGAAGCCGATGCCGGTCACCCGGCGGCCGCCGAAGCCGGAGCCCAGGCGGCGGAAGGCCGTGGGGTCCTGGTCGATCACGGCGACCGTGTGTCCCTGCTGTTCCAGGGTCTGGGCGAGGGCCGAGCCCACCCGCCCGCAGCCCATGATCACGATGTGCACGACGCTACCCCAAGCTCCGGACTACCGCGCTGACCTGCACCAACAACCTGCTCACATCTTTCCTTGCGATCGTTCGCACCGCTATTGCGCGGCACGTCCGTCCTCGGCGCGCACGGGCGCACGGCACCACCGTATCCGCTGCGGCCCGCGCAGGCCGAAGCCTCCACCATCGCAGGAGGCCCCGCGCGCCCGGTCACCGGGGTCGCATTCCGGCCAAGAGAACGAGCCTAGGGCGGCGGCCGGGCCGGCCGGGCACCCCCGGTCCGTACTGCGTCACCTCGGCCGGGAACGGCACACACCCCGGGACGTGATGCATTCCCGGTCACCTGACGAAGTGCGGCGACGGCCATTGGCCGGATGCCGGGCCGCCCCGGACGATCGGGACCCCGCGGCGATTCCGCTCGCCGCGCGTCCTCCCGCCTGCGAAGGGAGTGGTGAGGCCCGCCCTTCTGCCGTGGTTCCACCCTGTTTGAGTGCAGCCCTTGACCCAGGCCCACAGGGCCGTTTGTGCACCGCCCTAAACGTTTCTTGGAGTCACCAGTGACTGATGCTCTGCTCGACGCCCGGCTCAAACCAGCTCTGCAGCAACCGGATTGGGGCGACGAGGCGCAGCTCCAGCGGGTCCGTGACGAACTCGCGAGCCGCCCCGCCCTCGTCCGCTCCGCCGACGTGGCGACCCTGCGCAAGCACCTCGCCCAGGTCGCCCGCGGCGAGTCCCAGGTGGTCCAGGCGGGCGACTGCGCCGAGGACCCCGCCGAGTGCACCTCGGGCTACGTGGCCCGCAAGGCCGGCCTGCTGGACGTCCTCGCCGGTGTCCTGAAGATGACCACCCACAAGCCGGTGGTCCGGGCCGGCCGGATGGCGGGCCAGTTCGCCAAGCCCCGCTCCAAGCCCACCGAGGAGGTCGCCGGCGCCGAACTGCCCGTCTACCGCGGCCACATGGTCAACACTCCCGAGCCGCACCCCGAGCGCCGCCGCCCCGACCCGCAGCGGCTGCTGTCGGGCTACCTCGCCGCCAGCGAGGCCATGACGCACCTGGGCTGGCTCAACCCCGCCCGCCGCTCGGGCGTCTGCCCGCCGGTGTGGACCAGCCACGAGGCGCTGCTGCTGGACTACGAACTGCCCATGGTCCGCCCCGACGAGCACGGGCGCGCCCTGCTGACCTCCACGCACTGGCCGTGGATCGGCGAGCGCACCCGCCAGGTGGACGGCGCCCACGTCGCCCTGCTCGCCGAGGTCGCCAACCCCGTGGCGTGCAAGGTCGGTCCGGGCATGACGGCCGACGAACTGCTCACCCTGTGCGAGGTCCTCGACCCCGCCCGCGAACCGGGCCGGCTCACCCTCATCGCGCGCATGGGCGCGGAGAAGGTGTCCGAGAAGCTCCCCCCGCTCGTGGAGGCCGTCAAGTCCGCCGGGCACCCGGTGATCTGGCTGACCGACCCCATGCACGGCAACACGGTCACCACCCAGGAAGGGCTCAAGACCCGGCTGCTGGAGGCGATCGTCCGGGAGATCCGCGGCTTCCAGTGCTCCGTGCGCACCGCGGGCGGCGTCGCCGGCGGACTGCACCTGGAGACCACACCGGAGAGTGTCACCGAGTGCGTGAACAACGAGTCCGGACTGGACCACGTCGGGGACAAGTACACGAGCTTCTGCGACCCCCGGCTCAACCCGCAGCAGGCCATCACCGTGGTCTCGTCCTGGCTGGGCTGAGCCGGAACCGTTCCGCCCGGCCCGAGCACCGATGAGAGGAAAGAACCCCATGGCAGGCATCCCTCCGATCGAGCCGTACCCGATGCCGGCAGCGGGCGACCTGCCCGGCAACACCGCACCGTGGACCGTCGATCCGGCCCGCGCGGTCCTGCTCGTCCACGACATGCAGCGCTACTTCCTCAAGCCGCTCCCCGGCACGCTGCGCGCGACGCTCGTCGGCAACGTCGCGCGACTGCGCGAGGCCGCGGCGGCGGCCGGAGCGCCCGTCGCCTACACCGCCCAGCCCGGCGGCATGACCGACCAACAGCGCGGACTGCTCAAGGACTTCTGGGGTCCGGGCATGCGCGTCGACCCCGCCGACCGGCAGGTCGTCGAGCCGCTCGCGCCCGCCCCCGGCGACTGGGTGTTCACCAAGTGGCGCTACAGCGCCTTCTTCCGCTCCGACCTGCTGGAGCGGATGCGCGCCCACGGCCGCGACCAGCTGATCGTGTGCGGGGTGTACGCGCACGTCGGCGTGCTGATGACGGCCGTCGAGGCGTTCACCAACGACATCGAGACCTTCCTGGTCGCCGACGGTGTCGCCGACTTCTCCGCCGGCCACCACCGGCAGGCCCTGACCTACGCGGCACAGCGCTGTGCCGTCGTCACCACCGCGCAGGACGCCACCCGTGCCCTGCGCGCCACCGAACGGGCCGCCGCGTGAGTGCCGGCGGCCCCTACCGAGGAGACCGGGAAGGAACGGCCATGACCGAGGATCTGCTCGCCCGCGTACTGGGCCCGCGGCCGCCCGCGTTCGCCCTGCTGCACCGCCCCGAGGCCACCGGCCCCGGAGCTCTCGACGTCCTCGTCGGCGAGGTCTCCGACCTCGACGCGCTCGCGGACATCCCGCTGCCCGAGCGGGCCCAAGGACCGGGCGCCCGCCACGAGGTGCTCGCCGTCGTCCCCTACCGGCAGATCGCCGAACGCGGCTTCCGCGCCGCCGACGACAAGGAGCCCCTGCTCGCGCTGACCGTCACCGGGCAGAGCACCGTCGGCGTCGCCGAGGTCCTCGCCCGCGTCCCCGACGTGCCCATCACCCTCACCGGGGAGCACTTCGACGTCGACGACGAGGCGTACGCGGACGTCGTCCGCCGCGTCATCACCGACGAGATCGGCGAGGGGGAGGGCGCCAACTTCGTCATCAAGCGCTCCTTCACCGCCGACATCTCCGGCTTCACCACCGCCCACGCGCTGACCTTCTTCCGCCGGCTGCTGGAGCGCGAGTCGGGCGCCTACTGGACGTTCATCGTCCACACCGGCGAGCGCACCTTCGTCGGCGCCACCCCCGAGCGGCACATCAGCGTGCACGGCGGCACCGCCGTGATGAACCCCATCAGCGGCACCTACCGCTACCCCGCCGCCGGGCCCAGCCTCCCCGAGGTCATGGACTTCCTCGCCGACCGCAAGGAGGCCGACGAGCTGTACATGGTCGTCGACGAGGAACTGAAGATGATGGCGCGGATCTGCGCCACCGGCGGCCGCGTCGTGGGCCCGTACCTCAAGGAGATGGCGCGCCTCGCGCACACCGAGTACTTCATCGAGGGCACCACCGACCGCGACCCGCGCGAGATCCTGCGCGAGACCATGTTCGCGCCCACCGTCACCGGCAGCCCGCTGGAGAGCGCCGCCCGCGTCATCGACCGCTACGAACCGCAGGGCCGCGGCTACTACAGCGGCGTCCTCGCCCTCATCGGCCGCGACGCCGCCGGCGAACGCACCCTGGACTCCGCGATCCTCATCCGCACCGCCGACATCGACGCCGGCGGCCGGGTGCGCATCGGCGTCGGCGCCACGCTCGTACGCCACTCCGACCCGGTGTCCGAGGTCGCCGAGACCCGCGCCAAGGCGGCCGGGCTGCGCTCCGCCCTGGAGAGCGGCGGGCCCTCCCGGTTCGGCACGCACCCCTCGGTGCGCGCCGCCCTGGAGCAACGCAACGACACCATCGCGGACTTCTGGCTCGCCTCCGACGGCGACCGGCTGCGCACCGACCCCGCGCTGGCCGGGCGGAGGGTCCTCGTCGTCGACGCCGAGGACACCTTCACCTCCATGATCGACCACCAACTGCGGTCCATGGGACTGGAGGTGACGGTACGCCGCTTCGACGCGCCGTACTCCTTCGACGGCCACGACCTCGTCGTCATGGGCCCCGGCCCCGGCGACCCGCGCGAGGCGGCCCACCCCAAGATCGCCCACCTGCGCGGCGCGATCGACACCCTCCTCGCCGAGCGGCGGCCGTTCCTCGCCGTCTGCCTGAGCCACCAGGTGCTCAGCCTGCGGCTCGGTCTCGACCTGGTGCGCCGCGACGTGCCCAACCAGGGCGTCCAGCGCGAGATCGACCTGTTCGGCTCGCGCGAACGCGTCGGCTTCTACAACACCTTCGCCGCCCGCAGCGCGGACACCCGCGCCGACATCGACGGCATCGGCGCCGTCGAGATCAGCCGCGACCCCCTCACCCGCGAGGTGCACGCCCTGCGCGGACCCCACTTCGCTTCCATGCAGTTCCACGCGGAGTCCGTGCTGACCCAGGACGGGCCGCGCATCACCGGCACGCTGCTCGCCGCCCTCGCCGCACAGGTGCCGGTCGCATGAGCGCCCCCGCGGTGCGGGGGCCGCGGCCGGGGCGGGCGGCGGCCGCCGCCCGCCCCGGGGCACCGAGCGGCGGCTACGTCCTCGCCGAGGCCGTCGGCGAGGGACCGGCCGCCGTACCCCCCGACGTCGTGCTCGTCGCACACGCCGGGGAGGAACGCGCCGCGCTCGACGCGCGGCGCATCCTCCAGGGCGAGGGCATCGCCACCCGCGTGGTGGCGATGCCCCGCGCCGCCTCCTTCCGTCAACAGCCGCGCGCCTACCGGGATTCGGTGCTGCCGCCCGCCGCCGTCACCGTCTCCGTGGCCACGGGCGCGCGCCTGGGCTGGTACCAGCTCCTCGCCGGCGCCGGGCAGCAGGACGCGGCCGGCAGCCGCGCCCTCGCCGACAGCCCCGGACTGACCCCGCAGCGGGTGGCGGCCACCGCCCGCGCCGCCCTGGCCCGCGCGGCCGGAAAGGGACACCCGTGACCGTGACACCGCAGCTCTCCCGGCTCCCGGGGACGGCGGCGGACGCCTCGCTGCGGGCACTGACCCGCGGCGGGGTGTCCGTCTGGCTCGACCAGCGGCCCGGCGACGGCCCGCCCGCCGCGCTCGTGCGCGGCCGGTACGTCACCGGCGTCCTGCACGATCCGGCCCGGCTCACCGGGCCGGCCCGCGAGGGCCCCCTGCGCAAGCTCGCCCGGCGCGGGCTGCGCGCGGAGGCGGCCCTGCGCGCGCTGACCGTCCACGACGTGCGGTGGGCCTGCGACATGCTGCGCCCCGTCCACGAGGCGACGGCCGGCGTCGACGGGCTCGTCGCCCTCGCCCTCGACCCGCGCCTGGCCCACGACGCCGCCGCCACCCTGCGCGAGGCCCGCCGGCTGTGGCGGGCAACCGACCGGCCCAACGCCGTGCTCGCCGTCCCCGCCACCGACGCCGGACTCGACGCGCTCGCCGCCGCCCTCGCCGAGGGCATCAACGCGGGCGCCACCCACGTCTTCACGCCCGAGCGCTACGAGCAGGCCGCCGAGGCCTATCTGACGGGACTGGCAGGGGCCCGCGCGGCCGGCCGGCACCCCGCCACGCTCGCCTCGTTCGCCGCCGTGCCCGTCACCCCCCTCGACACGGCGGTGGACGCCCTCCTCGACCGGGACGGCACCTGCGAGGCCAAGGCCATGCGGGGCACCGCCGCGGTCTCCACCGCCCGGCTCGTGCACGAGCGCCACGAACGGCTGCTGGACCGGCCGCGCTGGCACGCCCTCGCCGCCCGCGGCGCCCGCCCCCAGCGGCTGCTGTGGACGGCCACGTGCGTACGCGACCCCGTGCTGCCGGCCACCCGTTACGCGGACCGGCTCACCGCCCGGGGCACCGCCTGCGCCCTCACCGAGGAGACCCTGCGCGCCGTCGCCGACCACGGCCGGGCCGTGCCCCGCAGCTGGGGCGCACGCGACTACGCCGACGCCCGGCGGCTGCTGGGCCACCTCGACTGGTTCGGCATCGACCGCGACGCGCTCGCCCGCCGCCTGGAGAGCGAGAGCCTCAGGGCGGCCGAGGCCCGCTGGCACGCGCTGCTCGACTCCGTCGAGACGGCCGTGTCCGCGCCCGGCGAACTCCCGCGGGCGGAGGGGGCGTTACGGGGAGGGGGTGCCCGTTGACCGCGCGACACGTACGAGCGCGGAGCGCGGCGGCCGGCGGGCTTCCGCCGGGGCGGACCTCTCCAGTCGGCCACCGCGGGCGGCACCCGTGACCGGCACCCGCGCCGCCTGGAACCCCGTCGCCCGGGAGCTGTTCGCGGCTGCCGGGCGACGGCGGGTCGTGGTGTGGCGGGTGCCCGAGGGCGGCCGCGCGCGGCGGGTGAACGTGCTCGACCGGCACTCCGCCGCCGTCGGCTCGCTCGCCTGGATGCCCGACGGACGGCGCCTCGTGTGCGTGTCCGCCGACGGGCGCGCCGTCCTGTGGGACGCCCTCGACGGGACCTTCCTCGCCGACGTCAGCTCCCTCGACGCCCACTGCACCATGGCCGCCGTCAGCCCGCAGGGCCTCGTGGCCACCGCCGGCGCCGACGGCATGGTCGTGGTCGGCCACCCCGACGGCGGCTGGCACCAACTGGCCCTGCGGCACTACGACTCCGCCGTCGAGTGCTGCGCGTGGTCCCGCTCGGGGCACGCCCTCGCCGTCGGCTGCGACGACGGTACGGTCGACCTGCTCGCGCCCCGCCTCACGCACCTGCGCACCCTGAGCCTGCCGGACGGCACGGCCCGGACGCTGCGGTGGGCGCCGGACGACGCGTCCCTCGCCGTGCGCGCGGCCGACGGCACGCGGCACGTCCTGGCCGTCGGGGACTGACCAGGACCGGCCGGCCAGGACCGGGGGCGCCGGGGGAGAGCACAAGCCCCCCTCCCGGCGCCCCCGTTCGCGTCCTCAGGCCGCCACCGACGCCCGCTGCTCCCCGAGGATCCGCAGGGCCTCGAACGTCGCGTCGACCAGGGAGCGCAGCTCCGCCACCGCGTCCGGCTCCGTCATCTCCCCGCTCTCGTCGAGGCGTTCGTGCGCGCGGGCGATCGCGACCGGCGGGTGCTCGACCACGACCGCCTCGCACGCGTCCAGCAGGTCCATCAGCGCCGGCTGCGCGTCGATCGCCCCGCGCCCGCCCGGCGACGCGCTCAGCACGGCGACGGCCTTGCCGCTGAGCGCACACGCGCCGTCGGGGCGCGAGAGCCAGTCCAGGGCGTTCTTCAGCACCCCCGGCACCGCGCCGTTGTACGAGGGCGTGCTGATCACCAGGGCGTCGGCGGCCGCGACCAGGCTGCGGGCGGCCCGTACCGCCGCGGTGGTGCGCGCGTACTCGAAGTCCCCGTCGTAGAAGGGGATCCGCCCGATCGGCAGGGAGACCACCTCGGTGGGCTCCCGCCGTTCGCCGACGATACGGCGTACGGCCCGCAGCGCCGCCGAATTCACCGATCCCCGGCGCAGACTCCCCGAAATCAGTACCACCTTGATCATGTCGGTTACCGCCTCTCTGTGCGACACCAAGGAACATTCCGTCGCGCGGGCGGCCGGAAAGCGACAGACCGCAGCGCCCGGAATCCCGGGGCGTTCCCACGGGGTCCCGGAGATTTCCGGCAGCCGCTCGGTACGCGTGCCTCAGCCGGCGGGCACGGGCCGACGGCACAGAATGTCCGTGTGAATCCTGACGAGTTCCTGGCTGGGCCCGACCCCGAGTTCCTCCGCCAAGTACGCGCGCACGCTCGCGAATTCCGCCAGGGCCTCGGCCGGCCGGCCCGTCAGGTACAGGGCGCGCATGAGCTGGCCGCGCAGCGTCTCGCGCAGAGGGTGCGCGGCGACGAGCTCGCGCAGATCCCCCACGAGGCCGTCGGTGTCGCCGAGCTCCAGCCGCAGCGCGCACAGCTGCTCGGTCGCCTGGAGCCGGCGCTCCTGCAGTCCCGCGGCGGCGGCCTCCAGCAGCCGGCTGCCGGCGCAGGACAGCGGGTCGCCGCGCCACAGCGCGAGGGCCGCGCGCAGCTGCTCGGCCGCCCGCTCGGGCCGGCCCGCCGCCGACTCCTCGCGCGCGTCGCGCAGACGCGCGCGGAACCGCAGCAGGTCGAGCCGGTCCTCGCCGACCACGGCCCGGTAGCCGGGCGCCTCGGTGCGCAGCAGCCGCGGCCCGCCGGGCAGCCGGCGGCGCAGCTCCGCGACGCTCTTGCGGATCTGGTGGACCGCGGTGGCCGGCGGGCGCTGCTCCCAGGCCGCTTCGACGAGGCGTCCGACGGACACGACCCGGCCGGGCTCCAGCAGGAGGGCGACCAGGACGCGCTCCTGCAGCCGGCCGCCCAGCCGGATGCGTCCGGCGTCCGAACGGCATTCCAGGGAGCCGAGAACGGCGAAACGAACGCTCTGCTGTTCCGGTATCGGATCCGGTGTCTCGCGCATACGTCCTGTCCCCACGTTTTTCGGCAGTCCGGTCACCAGAGCGTACGGCCGCCCGCAAGGGCCGTCCGGACCGTCCGGAATCCTGTGTCAAGTCACCGGTTGGCCCATGAAATTGACCTGACGCACTCGTTCCGCACCTGACGGACTGAAGCCCGCGGCGGAAGCGGTGGCCGGGCCCGCGCCCACCATTGAGGGTGCTGCTGTGGTGAGTTGTCGAATTTCCCGGGCAATACGCGCACGAGGTGAGGGACATGGCACGGACGACGCTTCTCGACCCCAGAGGGACCAGGGAACTCGGAGTGCCCGGGGAGAGGGAAGCAGCGGCGGACCTCGTTCAGGGCGGCGACGGACACGCCGTCGACCCGGACGCCTATTGCGCGAGGATCCGCTACGGCGGCGGCCGGCGGCCCACCGCCGCGACCCTGCGCGGTCTGCAGCGCGCCCACACCGCCGCCGTCTGCTTCGAGAACGCGGACATCGCCCTGGGCCGCGACATCCCCCTGGACATCGCCTCGTTGGAGCGCAAGCTCGTGCACGCGGGGCGCGGCGGCTACTGCTTCGAGCAGAACCTGTTCTTCGCCGCCGTCCTCGAACAGCTCGGCTTCCCCGTCACCCGCCACCTCGCCCGCGTCCGGCGCGGCGGCCCCGGCACCCGCTACCGCTCGCACGTGGTGCTGCTCGTCGAGGCCGACGGCCGCACCTGGCTGTGCGACGTGGGCTTCGGCGACGAAGGCCCCCTGGAACCCCTGCCGTTCACCCCCGGGGCGCGGCTGACCGTCGGCGACTGGACCTGGCGCCTGGACCGCGAGGAGGCCGCCCCCGCGCGCGCCGGCCTCGACGGCGGCGCCGCCGAATGGGTCCTGCGCTCGGCGCGCCCCGACGGCTGGTTCGACGTGTACGCCCTGCGCCTGGAGCGGCAGGAACCCGCCGACTTCGAGGTCGCGCACTACTACACCGCCCACCACCCGGACTCGTTCTTCACCGGCCGGCTCGTGGCCCAGCGCGGCGACGAGCACGTCCGGCACACCCTCACCGACCGCGTCCTCAAGGCCCGTTACGCCGACGGCCGCGTCCTGCGCACCGACCTCGCCCCCGACGAGGTCGTCCACGTGCTGCGCGGCACCTTCGGGATCACGCTCACCGCCGAGGAGTCACTGCTGCTCCAGCAGCGCGTCGCCTCCTTCCACGACTGACCCCGCGCGTACGGGCCCACGGCGCGCCCGTACCGGCGGCCCCACCGGCCAGCGCCCCAGGAGTGGCCCATGCCCCGCACCCCCCTCCCCCCGCCCGGCCTCCACCTCGGCCTCGTCCCCGAGCAGGCGGCGGCCCGGCACGCCGGGACCACCATCACCCTCGACCACGACATGGCCGCCCTCCCCGGCGCCGGCCGCGAGCTGACCTACGCGCAACTCGCCGAGCACGTCGAGGACATGGCGGCCCGGCTGCGGGCGGCCGGCGTCCTGGCCGGGGAACACCTCGCCGTCCACAAGACCGCCGGCTTCGACATCTACGTCCTCGCCTGCGCCGCCTGCCGCATCGGCGCCGTGCCCGTCCTGCTCTCCCCGCAGCTCGACCCGGACACGGTCACCGCCCTGCTGGCCCGGCTGCCGCGCCCGCACCTGCTCACCGACGCCGCCACCCTGGCGGGCCCGCTCGCCGGGACGCTCACCGGCGACCTCGTCGGCCGGGTCGTCACCGCCGGCCCCGTCCCCGGCACCGCGCCCCCCGGCACCCTCGGCCTGCCCGAACTGGCCGGCGCCCCCCGCCGTCCCCCGGTCCTGGCCCACTCCTCACGGCCCGCGCTGCTCACCCACACCTCCGGTACCACGGGCCTGCCCAAGCTCGTCGTCCACACCGCGGCGAGCCTGTACGGGCGGCTCGTCCCGCAGCGCCGGCTGGCCGCCCTGATCCGCGGCCGTGAGACCTACGCCGCCCATCTGTCGTACGTCCACTCGCGGATGTACCTCGCGCTCGCCGTGGCCCTGCCCAAGGGGATGCCGGTCGTCGTCCTCGACGACCCCGATCCCGCGCACGTCGCCGAGGTCTTCGCCAGGACGCGGCCGGGCGTCGTGGAGACCCACCCCAACTCCTATGTCGCCTGGGCGGAACTGGCCCGCGACCCGCGCGGCCCGCTCGCGGGCGTCACCTGCTTCAGCTCCACCTTCGACGCTCTCCACCCGCCCACCATGCGCACCCTGCTCGCCGCCTCCCGCCGCCGGCGCCCGGTCTTCGCCCAGTTCTACGGGCAGAGCGAGTGCGGCCCGCTGACCTGCCGCCTGTACACGCGGGGCACCGTGCTCACGGCCGACGGCCGCTGCCTGGGCTTCCCGCTGCCCGGCTCCACCCGGGTGCGCCTGGTCACCGACGACGGCCGGCCCGCGACCCGCGCCCGCCCCGGCCGTATCGAGGTGCGCTCGCGGGGCCGGGCCCTGACCTACTTCGCCGAACCCGGGCGCTACGCCGAGCAGACGGACGGAGCCTGGTGGCGCACCGGCGACGTCGGCTACCGCACCCGCTTCGGCTGTCTGCACCTGCTGGACCGCGAGGCCGACGTCATCCCCGCCGTCGAGTCCACCCTGGAGGTCGAGGACGCGGTCATGGGACGGCTGGCCGAGCTCACCGAGGTCGTCCTCGTGCCCGGCCCGCGCCAGGAGCCCGTCCCCGTGGTGTGCGTGCGCGACGACGCCCCCCTGGACCGCGCGCGCTGGGCGCGCGCCGTCGCCGACCAGCCCGCTCTCGCCGAACCCGTGCAGCTGACCCTGGACCAACTGCCGCGCACGGCCACCATGAAGGTCCGCCGGCACGCACTCGTGGCGATGCTGCGCGAGCGCGCCGCGCAGGAGGTCTCATGAGGGCGACGGACCCCGACGGTCCCGAGGTCCTCGTGGTCGGCGCCGGCCCCACCGGGCTGCTGGCCGCCTGCGAACTGCTGCGGCGCGGCGTGCGCGTCCGCGTCGTCGACCAGTCGGACGCTCCCGCCGCCGAGCCCCGCGCGCTGTCCCTGTGGCCGCGCGCCGTGGACATCCTCACCGACCTCGGCGTCGGCGACGAACTGCGCGCGGCCTCCGTCCCCGTCAACGGCTACAGCTACTTCTCCGCCGGCCGGCCCGTCGCGCGCTTCGCCTTCCCCGCCGACTGCGCGGCCCGCAACCTCCCGCAGTACGTCACCGAACGCCTGCTGACCGGGCGGCTGCACGCGTTCGGCGGCAAGATCGAGCGCGGCGTGCGGCTGTTCGCGGCGCGCGAGGAGAGCGGCGCGGTGACCGCCCGGCTCGACCACGGCGACGGCGTCGTGGAGACCGTCCGCACCCCCTGGCTGCTGGGCGCCGACGGAGCGGGCAGCACGGTGCGGCACCTGATCGGCTCCCGCTTCGAAGGAGCCACCTACCCCATGGCGTTCGCGCTGCTCGACACCCGCGTCGAAGGGCCGCTGCCGCCCGACGAGATCCGCTACTACCAGGCCCCCGACGGCACACTGATCGTCGTGCCGCTGCCGGACGGCGTCTTCCGCGTCCTGTGCGTCGCCCCCGGCGACGGCCGGGGCATCGACGTGACGGGCATGCAGCGGCTGCTGGAGACCCGCGGCCCGCGCGGCGTCCGCATCACCGAACCGCAGTGGCAGACCGTCTTCAAGGTGCACGCCCGGCGCGCCACCACCCTGCGCCGCGGCCGGATCCTCCTCCTCGGCGACGCCGCCCACGTGCACAGCCCGGCCGGCGGCCAGGGCATGAACAACGGCCTCCAGGACGCCCACAACCTCGCCTGGAAACTCGCCGCCGTCCTGCACGGCACCTCCCCGGCCGGCCTCCTGGACGGCTACGGGCGCGAGCGCGCCGAGGCCACCGCGCGCATCGTCCGCGACACCGATCTGCAGACCCGCGCCTGGATGGCCGGCCACCCCGCCCGGGTGGCTGTCCGGGACGCCGCCTTCCGGCTCCTGGAGCGCACCGGCGCGGTCACCCGCTGGTACGCGCCCGTGATGGCCGGACGGCGGCTCGCCCACGCGCCGGTGCGCGCCACCCAGTCGCCGTCCGGCCCGGCCGGCTGCCGGCTGCGGGGCCGGCTGCCCGGCGGACTGCCGCCCGGCGCGGTCCTGCCGCGCCCCCTCGCCCTCTCCTACGGCATCGCCGGGCCCCAAGCCGACCCGGACTCCTGGGTGCTGGCCCTCCTCGCCCCGGAGGCCGGCCGCGAACGCTGGCTCGCCGACGCCGGCCGGATCGCCGCCCGCCGGCAGGCCCTGCGCGTGGTACGGCTGTGCCGCGCGGACGCCGCCCCCGTCACGGGCTGCCGCAGCGCCGGCTACTACCTCGTCCGCCCCGACGGCCACATCGCCGCCCACGGTCACCAGGGCGACCTCGGCCGCCTGGATTCCGAGCTCGGCCACGTGCTCAACTCCCGCCTCCCGTAAGGCGCGTACGCCGACAGCGGTGGAGCCGGGGCCGTGAACCGCGCGCCCCCTGTGTGAGTGACGGCGGCCCGGAGCGGCAGCCAGGACGATTGCGCAGAATTCCGGAACAGTACCCATGAGTGGCCAACAACCCCCATGGAGAGGCAGATCAGTCATGTCGTACCGGAAGTCCGGAGCCTGCGCCGTCCTCGCCGTCGCGCTCGCGACGGCGGTGCCCGCCGCCGCGCACGGCGGTACCAGGGCACCGGCCTGCAGAGCCGAGGCGGCCTGCTACGTCCAGTGGGCCGACCGCGACGGCCACTCCTACACGCAGAACAGCCCCGACACCAACTCCTGCTACCCGATGGTCCAGGGCGCGGTCTCCGGCTCCAACCAGGCCGGCCGGCGCGTGTACCTGTACAAGGACCGCGACTGCCAGGGCGGGGCCAAGGCGTATGTGGAACCGGCGAGTTCGTGGGCGGACGCCGACAACCCCTACTACTCCTTCGGCTTCGTCACGGGCTCCTGATCCCGCGCCGCCGCGCGCCACGCCCGGCGCGCGGCGGCCGGCAACGGCCGCCCCACCAGCGGGCGCAGCAGCGGATACGCGCCCGCGTCACCGGCCAGTACACCGCCCAGCAGCGTCCCTCCGTCCGCTCCGAGCACGAGCCGCGCGTAGGAGTCCGCGCGCCGGTCCGCCCGTACGCACTCGATCGCGCCCGGAGCCGTCGCGGACGCCTCCCCGAAGCTCGCGGCCTCCGCGCCCGGCAGCCGCAGCACGGCCGAGGTGTCCGCGCCGGTGAACGCCGTGTCCGCGACCCCCAGCAGCTGGTCGACCACCGCCTCCGCCATCCGGTAGCCGGGCGCCACCAGCCCGTAGCAGCGCCCCTCCACCGCCGCGCACTCGCCGACCGCCCAGATCCGCGGATCCGCCGTACGGCAGCGGTCGTCCACCAGGAAGCCGCCGCGTCCGCCGGTCTCCAGCCCGGCGGACGCGGCGAGTTCGTCGCGGGGCCGCACCCCGGCCGCGTACACCACCAGCCCGGCGGGGACGGCCCCGCCGTCCGCCGTCCGCACCGCGGCCACCCGGCCGTCCGGGCCCGCCACGACCTCCGCCACCGTCACGCCGCAGCGCACCCCGATGCCCAGCGCGCGCACGCGCCGGGCCAGCACCGCCCCGCCGTCCTCGTCGAGCTGCGCCGCCATCGGCCACGGCGCGGCCTCCAGCACCTCGACCCGCATCCCCAGCCGCCGCAGCGCGTCGGCCGCCTCCAGCCCCAGCAGCCCGCCCCCGATCACGACGGCGGGCCCGCCCGGTACGGCGTTCGCACGGATCGCGTCCGCGTCGTCGACCGTGCGCCAGACGAACGTGCCGGGCAGCCCGTGCCCCGGCACCGGCGGTACGAACGGCCGCGAACCGGTCGCGAACACGAGCGCGTCGTAGCACAGCCGCGCCCCGCAGGCGGTCACCACCCGGCGCGCCGCGCGGTCCACGGAGGCGGCGGCCGTCGCGAGCCGCAGGTCGATACGGGGGTCGGTGAGGAAGTGGTGGCCGGTGAGCGTGAGCTGACGGTCCGTCCGGCCGGCGGCGTACGCCGACAGCGCGAGCCGGTCATAGGCGGGCCGCCCCTCCTCGGCGAGCACCACCACGTGCCAGTCGCCCGCGAGATCACGGGCCCGCAGGTCGGTCACGAGCCGGTGCCCGGCCATGCCGTGCCCGACGACGAGGAGGGTACGGGACGCGCCGACGCGGCCGGGCCCGACGGGATGCCTCCGCCCCGGTCCGGCGGCAACGGGACCGTGCCCGGCAGCCGGTGAAAGGCTGTGCGCCACGGTCCCGTTGCCGCCGGACCGTTCCCCCTGTGCCGCCGCCTCCGCGTGCACCGTCTCCACCAGCGCGGCACACGTCCCGCACCCCGTCGTCGCCCGGGTCGCCGCCACGAGCTCCGGCAGACTGCGGGCGCCCGCGCGCCATGCCGCCAACAGCGCTGCCCTCGTCACGTTGTTGCACTGGCACACCACCGCGTCGTCGGCGAGCCCGCCGGGCGCGGGACCGGTGCCCAGCAACAGGGACAGGGCATCCGCCGGGAGCGGGTCGCCGCTGTCGCGCAGCTGCGTGAGAGCGGCGACGGCGTGCGGGAACCCGACGACGGTCGCGGCGGCCAATGCGCCGTCGCGCAGGACGAGTTCGGCGGATCGGCCACGGCCCGCGTCATGGACGGACAGCAGCTCGTCCGCCTCGACCGGCGAGGGAAGCGGCATGTGAGGCAGGGGCGTTGCGCAGGTGCCCCGCTCGCGGCGCGGCTCGTGAACGACCGGGAGCGCGTCCGGCCCCGGTCCGGACTCGTCCGGTGAGGCAGCCGGCGCCTGCGGCCCCGGCGCCGTGCCGGCCCCCCGGTCACGGCGCGTCAGCCGCTGCCGGGCAGCCGTCGTGTCCGCCCCGGAACCGGCTCCGCTCGCCGGGAGTGCCACCAGATCCACCCCCGGGATCCTCGGCCGTACCACCTCGCGCGTCCCCCGGTACGCCCCCCGCCCCGTCGCCAACAGCCGTGCCAGGGCCTCGGCCTGGTCCCAGGCCGTCGTCAGGTGGCCCGGCGCGCCGGCGGGGTGCTGGGCGCAGTCGCCGATCGCGTGGATCCTCGGGTCGCTCGTGCGCAGCGCGTCGTCGACGAGGAAGCCCCGGCTGCCCACCGCCAGCCCCGCGCGCCGGGCCGGCCCTGTCGCGGCCGTGACACCCGTGCACAGCAGGACCGCGTCCGCGCGCACCAACTGGCCGTCGCGCAGGGCGAGTTTCCCGGAGCCCGGGTGGAAACGTTCCGCCTCGGTCCCCGGCCGCAGCCGGACCCCCGCGTCCCGCAGCAGCCGGGCGAGCAGCAGTCCGGGCCGCTCGCCCAGCAGGTGCCGCATCGGCCAGGGGCCCCGGTGCACCAGGTCGACGTCGCGTCCCGCGCGCCGCAGCGCGAACGCCGTCTCCACGCCGAGGACCCCGGCGCCGACCACGGCGGCGGGGCCGTCGGGCAGGCGCGCGCAGTCGTCGAGGGTGCGCAGGGCGCCCGCGCCCTCCGGGAGTCCGGGGAGGGAGGGGAGCGCCGGGCGGGCGCCGGTGGCCAGGACGAGGGTGTCGTAGGGCAACTCCGCGCCGTCCGCGGTCCGTACGACGCGGCGCCGCCGGTCGAGCGCGGTCACCGCGCACCCCAGGCGCACCGTCACCGGAGCGGGCGGCGGGGGCAGGGTCAGGGCGGCGGGGGAGAGCGCGCCGTCGAGCAGGGACGTGAGCAGGGGCCGCTGGTAGGCGGGGTGCGGTTCCGCGCCGAGGACGGTGACGGGGCCGTCGTGCCCGTACGCGCACAGCCGGTCCACCAGCCGGTGCGCCGCCGGCCCGTACCCCACCACGAGGAGCCGGCCCACCCCCGCCGTCGTCACTCCTCCGCCCCGTCGCACGGCTCGACGCGCACCGCGCACACCTTGAACTCCGGCATGCGGCTGCGGGGATCGAGGGCGTCACCGGTGAGCAGGTTCGCCCGCCCGTCGCCCGGAAAGTGGAACGGCAGGAACACGGTGTCGGCCCGTATCCCCTCCGACAGCCGCACCCGCGCGTGCACGCTGCCGCGCGCCGAGGTCACCCGCGCCCGCGCCCCTTCGGTGAGCCCGGCCCGGGCGGCGGTCCCGGGGTGCATCTCGACGCACATCTCCGGTTCGGCGGCGGCCAGTTCCGCGACGCGCCGGGTCTGCGCGCCCGACTGGTAGTGGGCGAGGAGCCGGCCCGTCGTCGCGTACAGCGGATACGCCCCGCCGGGCGTCTCGGCGGAGGGGCGGTGCTCGACGGCGGCGAAGCGGGCCCGCCCGTCGGGGTGGGCGAAGCGGTCCAGGAACAGCCGAGGGGTCCCGGGGTGCGCCCCGTCGGGGCAGGGCCAGTGCAACTCCTCGCCCGCGTCGAGGCGTTCGTAGCGGATCCCGGAGTAGTCGGCCCGGCCGCCGCGCGAGGCCCGCCGCAGTTCTTCGAAGACCGTGCGCGGATCGGCGGGGAACCGTTCCGCCGGCTGCCCCAGCCGTACGGCGAGCTCGTGCAGCACCTGGAGGTCGTCGCGCACTCCCGGCGGCGGGGCCAGCGCGCGGCGCCGCCGCAGCACCCGCCCCTCCAGGTTCGTCATGGTGCCCTCCTCCTCGGCCCACTGGGTGACCGGGAGCACCGCGTGCGCCAGCCGCGCGGTCTCCGAGGGCACGAAGTCGCAGACCACCAGCAGCTCCAGGGCCCGCAGCCGCTCGGTGACGCGGGCGGCGCGCGGGGCCGAGACGACCGGGTTCGAGCCCAGGACGAGCAGCGCGCGCGGCCCGTCCGGCGTGCCGAGCGCGTCGAGCAGTTCGTACGCGCTGCGCCCGGGACCCGGCAGGTCGCCCGGATCGACGCCCCACACGGCGGCGACGTGCGCGCGGGCCGCCGGATCGGTGATCATCCGGTAGCCGGGCAGCTGGTCGGCCTTCTGCCCGTGCTCGCGGCCGCCCTGCCCGTTGCCCTGCCCGGTCAGCGTGCCGAAGCCGCTGCCGGGGCGGCCCGGAAGCCCCAGCGCCAGCGCGAAGTTGATGAGCGCGGCCACGGTGTCGGAGCCCTTGCTGTGCTGTTCGGCGCCCCGCCCGGTGAGCACGTACGCGCGCGGTGCCGCCGCCAGCAGCTCCACGGCCGTACGCAGCTCCGCCACGGCCACCCCGGTGACGCGCTCGACGCGCTCCGGCCACCAGGGCAGCGCCCGCTGCCAGGCCTCCTCGAAGCCCGTCGTGCGCTCGCGCACGTACGGCCCGTCCAGACGGCCCTCGGTGACGGCCAGGTGCAACAGGCCCAGCGCCAGGGCGAGATCGGTGCCCGGCGCGGGCCGCAGATGCACGGCGGCGCGCGCGGCCGTCGCGGTGCGGCGCGGGTCGACCACGATCAGATCGGCCCCCTCCAGGTGCCGCATCAGGGGCGGCATCGTCACCGCCGGGTTCGCGCCCGCGAGCAGGATCGCCCCGGCGCCGGCGAGATCGGTGACGGGAAAGGGCAGGCCCCGGTCGACGCCGAACGCGGCCGTGCCGGCGGCGGCCGCCGACGACATGCAGAAGCGGCCGTTGTAGTCGATCTGGCTCGTCCCGAGGGCGAGCCGGGCGAACTTGCCCAGCAGATAGGCTTTTTCGTTGGTCAGGCCGCCCCCGCCGAAGACGGCGACCGCGTCCGGGCCGTGCGCGGCCCGGATCCGCGCGAGCCGCGCGGCGACGGCATCCAGTGCCGTCTCCCAGCCGGTGGGGGCGAGACGGCCGTCCGCGCCGCGCAGCAGCGGAGCGCGCAGCCGGTCCGCCGTGGTGAGTACCTCGGCGGCGGTCCAGCCCTTCTGGCACAACCCGCCCCGGTTGACGGGGAATCCGGCGTCCGGTGCCACGGCGACCGAGGCGCCGGCGGGGGAGAGGAGCGTGCCGCACTGCAGGGCGCAGTACGGGCAGTGGGTGGGGACGCCGGCCCCGCCGGCGGCGGTCTCAGGCACGGGACGTCCCCGGCAGCTCCCCGGCCGGCGCCGCACCGAGGTGCTCGTGCCGCAGCCAGACCGCCCAGGTCACCCCCACGCACGCAGCATAGAAGCCCAGCAGCGCCCAGCAGACGGCCATGCCCGAACTCCCTGGTGCGGCCGTGCCGTAGCCGGCCATCAGCAGCAGGACGACGGCCGCGCCGCCGAGCGCGCCGGCCGCCGTGCCCGCCCCGTCCGCCGTGCGCGCGAGCCGCCGCGCCCGCGAGAACGCCCGCGCCGCGTCCCCGCCGCCCAGTACCGTCTCCTCGGCCTGCCGGGCCGCGAGCGCCACGAGCAGCGGCCGCGCCGCCCCGTCGGCCGCCCCGCCCACCGCGACCAGCGCGGTGAACGCCACCGCGAACAGGGTGAACCAGCCCTTGGCGGAGGCGATCAGCAGCACCGCCGAGGCGGCGGCCAGCGCCAGCAGCCCCAGCACGGTCGCCCGTGCCGCGCCCCGCGCCCGCGCGTACCGGGCGGCCGCCGGCCGGGCCGCCGTGCCCAGCAGCGGTCCCGCGACGGCCCACGCGGCGGCCGCCACGGCCCCGGTCCCGAACCGGCTCTGCAGCACCAGCCCGCAGGCCGCGCCGCAGCCCAGGAACGTGCCGAGGGTGGCCGCGCGCAGCAGCGCAGGCCACCAGGCGCGCGCCGTGCCGACGCGCCGGGCGCCCGGTACGGCCCGTACCGGCGGCAGGTCGTCCATGCGCAGCGCCGCCACGACCGCCACGAGCGCGGCGAGCGGCAGATACACGGCGGCCACCGCGGCGGGGTGCGCGGTCCCGGCGCAGACGAGCACCAGCAGCCCGGCCAGCTGCACCCCGGCCAGCCCCGAGAAGGCGCCGCGCACGGCGAACGCCCGGGCCCGGCCGCGCAGTCGGCGCGGATGCGCCGCCGCCGGGCCGCGGGCGGACGGGCAGTCGGCCCCGCCGACGCCCGCCGTCGCGGCCACGAGCACGAGCGCCCACAGCGGGGTGCCCGGCCGCTGCACCGCGTAGACGGCCGCCGACGCGGGCACGAGCAGCAGGGCCGTGGCGAGAACCGTACGGTCGCGCGCGCCGAGCCGGGCCGTGGCCCGCGCGTACGGCAGCCGCAGCAGCCCGCCCGCGAGCAACGGCGCGCCCACCAGCAGGAAACGCCCGCCCGCGGTGAGGGGCAGGCCGGTGCCGGGGGAGAGGAACAGCACCAGGACCGACCACATGCCCCATACGGAAAAGGCGAGGTGTTCCGCCGCGGTGGACAGCAGGAGATTGCGCCGCGCGATGTGCCGTCCGGCCCGCTCCCAGAAAAGCGGATCCTCCGGCTCCCACGGCTCGGAACCCGGGCGGGAGGGGACCGCCTCGATGGTCATCTCCCTCTCCTTTCCTGCCTTTTCCGCCGTGATCCCGCGATGGCGCCGGGGGTGCGCGGGCGCGGAACGGCGGAGCCGCCTTCTCGCCGGGGGAGTACGAGAAGGCGGCCGTCTGTGAGGGGCGGTCGCCGGGACGGCCGGCGGCGGTCCCGGTCCGCCTACCGCGGCCGCCGTTCTCCGACGACGTCCTTGATCTTCGCCGGCGAGGCGGCGACCGTCCACGTGCTGTCCTGCGGACGGCCCGCGCTGTCGAGGACCACCCAGGTGAAGCGCCGGCCCGGTTCGGCCGCCGTCACCCCGGAAATCCATTGGCCCCCGGTGAATTCTCCGGGCACTGCGCTCATGGAAAGAGCATGCGGACCGGCCGCCCCCGGCGGCAACGGGGGCTCGGGCGATACGTCAGGTCGCCCCGGGACGGCCCCGACCGGCTTTTCACCGGGGCGATTTCGTGGTCAGCACGATCCGCTTTCCGTGCAATTCCCCTTTCTCCATGCGCCGGTGGGCCTCGGCGGCCGCGCTCAGCGGCAGCAGTTCGCTGCTGCGCGGGCGCAGCAGCCCCGTCGCCAGCAGCCGGTTGACGGTCGCGGCCGCCTCGGCGAGCTCGCCGACGGTCGCCCGGGAGATCACGAAACCGGTGACCGTGCCGTCCTTGCGGAACAGCGGACCCACCGGCAGCAGCGGCAGGTCCTCCACCCCCGCCAGCAGCACGATCCGGCCACGCGGGGCGAGGAGTTCGACGGCCGTCGGCACGTCGTTGCCGCCGTGCGTCTCGATGTGCACGTCCACCCCGCAGGGGGCGGCGGCCGCGATGTGCTTCGCGAGCTGCGGGTCCTCGTAGTCGAGGACCTCGGCCGCGCCCAGGGAGCGCACGTAGGCGGCGTCCCGCCGGTGCGCGGAGGCCACGACCCGGGCACCGGCCCAACGGGCCAGCACCACCAGGGCGCTGCCGACGTTCCCCGCGCCGCCGCCCACGAACACCGTCTCGCCCGGCCGCAGCCGGCCGTGCGTGAAGAGCGCCAGCGCGGCCGTCGCCCCCGGGTGCAGCACGGCGACCGCGTCCAGCGGCGGCACCCCGGCCGGCAGCCGGTAGAGCCGGTCGGCGGGCACCACCACCCGCTCGGCGGCGGCCCCCTGACGGCCGTCGTGGCCCAGGCTGTTGGACCACACCAGATCCCCGGGAGCGAAACCCGGCGCCCCCGGACCGGCCTCCGCGACCCGGCCCACGAGATCCCGCCCGATCACGAAGGGAAAGGGCAACGGGGTCGGATAACTCCCGGAACGGACAAAGATGTCCACGGGATTGACCGTGGTGGCCAGGGAATCGACCAGGACGTCGGTCGGGCCCGGCCGGGGATCGGGCAGTTCACCGAATCTGATGTTCTCCACTGGCCCGGTCTTTTCGATATAGGCGGCGCGCATGATACTCACCCTGGCATGCCCGGCGGCTCGTGCGGCGCCGACTCCCCCTTCTTTCCCCCGCGTTGTGTCAGCTCGGCATTGGCCTGTACCAAGGGGGCGGGGAACCTGACGGACCCGGCCGGTGCGCTTTGACCGGCCGCCACCGGGCGACGAGATTGAAACGCGTGTGGAAGCCGTGCCGTCACCCGGTCACCTCGCCCCGCACAGCCGATTCCGGAGTTTCCCAGAGCGGAGGAACACGCGCATGAGTAGCAGCCGGCTAGAGGTCTGCATCGTCGGGGTGGGGCCACGCGGGCTGTCCGTGCTGGAGCGGCTGTGCGCCAACGAGCGCAGCGCCCCCTCGGCGGCCCAGGTGACCGTGCACGTCGTGGACCCCGCGGCCCCCGGCGCCGGCACCGTCTGGCGCACCGACCAGTCCCGCCACCTGCTGATGAACACGGTCGCCTCGCAGATCACGATCTACACCGACGACAGCGCGAACATCGCCGGACCCATCGAGCCCGGCCCCAGCGTCTACGAGTGGGCGCGCGAACTCGCCGGGCTGACCGGCGAGGAGGCCGCCGCCCACGACGAGTCGATCCTCGCCGAGGCCCGCGCCATGGGCCAGGACACCTACCCCACCCGCGCGTTCTACGGCCACTACCTCAACGACAGCTTCCTGCGGATCGTCGCGAACGCCCCCCGGCACGTGACCATCGAGGTGCACCGCTCCGACGCCGTCGCCATGGCCGACACCGAGGGCGTCACCGGCGGCCCGCAGGGCGTCCGCCTGGAGAACGGCACCCGGCTCAACCAGCTCGACGCCATCGTCATGGCCCTCGGCCACGTCGCCGCCAACCTCTCGCCCCGCGAGGCCCGCACCGCCTCCCTGGCCCGTATCCACCACCTCGACTACGTCACCCCCGTCAACCCCGCCGACATCGACCTGGCGGCCATCGAGCCCGGCGACCCGGTCCTGCTGCGCGGCCTCGGCCTGAACTTCTTCGACTACATGGCCCTGTTCACCGCCGGCCGCGGCGGCACCTACGTGCGGGAGGGCGGCCGTCTCCGCTACCGGCCCTCCGGCAACGAGCCCCGCCTGTACGCCTTCTCCCGGCGCGGCGTGCCCTACCACGCGCGCGGCGAGAACGAGAAGGGCGTCGACGGCCGTTACCTGCCCCGGCTCCTGACCGCCGAGTACATCGCCGGACTGCGCGAGCGCGCCGGGCGCGGGGGCCCGGTGCACTTCTCCACCGACCTGTGGCCGCTGATCGCCAGTGAAGTGGAGAGCGTCTACTACGGCACGCTGCTCCAGCAGCGCGGACGCGGCGCCGAGCGCGAGGCCCTGGTGAGCGAGTACCTGAGGCTGGAGAAGGAGGACGAGCGGACCGAACTCCTCGACCGCTACGGCATCCCCACCGAGGACCACTGGTGCTGGGAGCGGCTCTCACGGCCCTTCGGCGAGCGGACCTTCGCCGACCGCGCCGACTTCCGCCGCTGGCTGCTCGACCACCTCGCCGAGGACGTCCGCCTCGCCCGCGAGGGCAACCTCAGCGGACCGGTCAAGGCCGCCCTCGACGTCATGCGCGACCTGCGCAACGAGATCCGCCTCGCCGTCGACCACGGCGGCCTCGACGGCGACTCCTACCGCGACGACCTGCAGGGCTGGTACACCCCCCTCAACGCCTTCCTGTCCATCGGCCCGCCCGCCTCCCGCATCGAGGAGATGATCGCCCTCATCGAGGCCGGTGTCCTGGAGATCACCGGACCCGGTACCGTCGTACGCATCGACACCACCGAGCCCGCGTTCGTCGCGACCTCCGAGACCGTCCCCGGGCCTCCCGTGCGCTCCAAGGTGCTCGTCGAGGCCCGGCTGCCCGAACCCGACCTGCGGCGCACCGCCTCCCCGCTGCTGCGCCACCTCCTCAACACCGACCAGGTCACCACCTACCGCATCGACGCCACCACCGGCACCCCCTACGAGACCGGCGGACTGGCCGTCACCGAGCGCCCGTACCACGTCATCGACGGCCGCGGCCACCCCCACCCGCGCCGCTTCGCCTACGGCATCCCCACCGAGGCCGTGCACTGGGTCACCGCCGCCGGCATCCGGCCCGGCGTCGACTCGGTGACCATCGGCGACGCCGACGCCATCGCCCGCGCCGTGCTGAGCCTGCCGCCCGTCGCCCATGTCCCGGCCGCACTGCGGCCGATGGACGCCGCCACCGACACCACCGGGGTGATCGTGTGACCCACCCGACCGCTGCCGTCGACAGCGGACTGCTCTCGCCCGTGCGCGCCGGCACCCCCGCCGAGGCCGCCACCGACGACACGGCCTGGCTGCAGGCCATGCTCGACGCCGAGGCCGCCCTCGCCCGCGCCCAGGCCCGCCTGGGCGCCGTGCCCCAGGAGGCCGCCGACGTCATCACCGACGCGGCCCGCGCGGACGCACTCGACGTACGCGCCCTGGCCCTGGCCGCCCGGGAGACCGCCAACCCCGTCGTCGGCCTCGTCAAGGCGTTCACCGCCGCCGTCGCGGCCCGGCCCGGCGGCCCGGCCGCGGCCGAGTACGTCCACCGCGGCTCCACCAGCCAGGACATCCTCGACACCGGCGCCATGCTCGTCGCCTCCCGCACCCTCGCCCTGATCCGCGCCGACCTCGCCCGCACCGCCGACGCCCTGGCCGAACTCGCCGCCCGGCACCGCGACACCCTCATGGCCGGCCGCACCCTCGCCCTGCACGCCGTCCCCACCACCTTCGGCCTCAAGGCGGCCGGCTGGCGGCAGCTCGTCCTCGACGCCGAGGCCCGCCTGGGCGCCGTCCACGACGGCGGACTGCCCGTCTCCCTCGGCGGCGCCGCCGGCACGCTCGCCGGATACCTCCAGTACGCGCGCCTGGACGCGGCCCCGGGCGCCGACGACGGCAGCTACGCACGCCGCCTCGCCGACGCCTTCGCCGAGGAGACCGGACTGGCCCGGCCCACCCTGCCCTGGCACGCGCTGCGCACCCCGCCCGCCGACCTCGCCGCGGCCCTCGCCCACACCGCCGGGGCCCTCGGCAAGCTCGCCGCCGACGTGCAGTCCCTCGCCCGCACCGAGGTCGCCGAGGTCGCCGAACCCGGCCCGGCCGGACGCGGCTCCTCCTCCGCCATGCCGCACAAGCGCAACCCCGTGCTCGCCACCCTGCTGCGCAGCGCCGCCCTGCAGGTACCCGCCCTCGCCGCCGCGCTCACCCAGTGCATGGCCTGCGAGGACGAGCGCTCGGCCGGAGCCTGGCACGCGGAGTGGCAACTGCTGCGCGAGTGCCTGCGACTGGTCGGCGGCGCCGCCCACACCGCCGTCGAACTCGCCGAGGGCATCGAGGTCCGCGCCGAGCGGATGCGCGAGAACCTCGCGCTGACGGGCGCGTTGACCGTCACCGAACGGCTCGCCGCCGTCCTCGCCCCCCGCCTGGGCAAGGCCGAGGCCAAAGCCCTGCTCACCAAGGTCTCCGCCGAAACCGCCGGCACCGGACGCCCCCTGCACACGATCCTCGCCGAGGAAGAGGCACTGACCGGCCACTTCACCGCCGCCGAACTCGCCGCGCTGTGCGACCCCGCCGACTACACCGGAGCCGCCGGCGAACTCGTCGACGAGGCCCTGCGCCCCCGCTGAACAGCACCACGGGCAGCGGGCACCACGGCCGGGCGCCCGCCGTCGCACCACACGGGTGCGACGGCGGGCGCATGTCTGTTTCGTCACTCCTGGTGGAGATCGGCCACACGCCCCACGGCGTGGTTAGGATGATCGCCGTATTCCGCTTCCGGACGGGGCGTCAGGACGCCGCCCCGCCCTCCTCCGGCAGTTGCCGGACGGTGACCGCCGACCCCATGCCCCCTTCGTCCACGAGGAATTGATGTCGCATCACATACCGGACGCGGTGAGCTGGTGCCTGGCCCTCGCGCTGGTCGTCACCCTGGTGCTGCTCGTGCGCGCACGACGGATCACCGCCACGCTGCGGATGCGAACCGCGGCGCTGGAGGAGAGCCTGCAGGCACGCGACACCGAACTGCGGCACCTGGTCACCGTCCGGCTGCCCGCCGTCACCGCCTCCATGCACCAGCCCGTCCCCCTGCCCGGCCTCTTCGACGAACGCCTCACCGGCACCGTCTTCGCCCAGGGCCTGCAGTCCGTGATGGACACCTTCACCCAGTCCGTGGACAAGGCACAGGCACGCGCCGACCAGTCCGCCAAGGCCGCCCTCAAGGCGTCCATGCGCGCCGTCCAGGGCCTCGCCCACGAACAGCAACTGGCCATCTCCGACATGCAGGAACGGCACGACAACCCCGACGTGCTGCGCGACCTGCTGCAGATCGACCACGCCAACTCCCAGTTCGGGCGGCGCGCCCAGGCCATCGCCGTCCTGTGCGGCTCCTGGCCGGGCCGCCAGCGCAGCGCCTCCCCGCTCACCGACGTCGTCCGCGGCGCCACCTCCCGCATCCGCGACTACCGGCGCGTGCGCGTCCACCACCACTGCGACCTCGCCGTCATCAGCCGCGCCGTCGAACCCGTCGTCCTCGCCGTCGCCGAACTCCTCGACAACGCCGCCCGCCACTCCCAGCCCAACACCACCGTCGAGGTCGGCATCCAGCCCGTGCACAACGGCGCCTGCGTCGTCATCGACGACGCCGGCGTGGGCATGGACGGCCAGGAGGTGCAGCGCGCGGCCGCCCTGCTGTCCGGGCAGACCACCGTCGACGTCTCCCGGCTCGGCGACCCCCCGCAGTTCGGCTTCCCCGTCATCGGCGTGCTCGCCGCCCGCTACGGCTTCACCGTCGCCGTCGACACCCGCTCGCCCTACGGCGGCGTACGGGCCGTGGTCTTCCTCCCCGGCGACCTGCTCACCCAGCCCGACCTCGACGGCCCGGCCACCACCCCGCTCACGCCCCCCGCCCCCGACGCGCTGCGCGACCCCGCCCGACGCGACCTGCACGTCGCCGCCGACACCCGCCGCGCCCCCCGCCCCACCGCCGACGCGGCGCCCGGCCCGGCCGTCACCGGCTCCACCGCCGGCGGCCTGCCCAAGCGCCGCCGACGGCAGCCCGCCGGCCCGCCCGGCCGCGGCACGCCCCCGCCCGCCGGGCGCACCCCCACCCCGCCCGCCGGCACCCCGGCGGGCGAACCGCCGCAGCGCAGCGCCGAGCAGACCGCCCGCATCATGGGCGCGTTCGC